>JAEEZH010000209.1 GCA_016288495.1 Lachnospiraceae bacterium | reverse complement strand
GGATGAGACCTGGCGCAGCATATTCTCAGGCATGAGGGGCGTGGTGGAAGAAGCTGCAGCCTTCAAGGACAGCGGTGTGGATGCCGCCGGCAAGACGGGAACGGCACAGCAGGTAAGGACCAGGCCGAACCACGCGCTTTTCATAGGCTTCGCGCCTTCCTACGAGCCCCGCATATCGCTGGCGGTGAGGATAGCCTACGGTTACACCTCCGCAAATGCAGCTGAGGCCGCCAGGGATGTTTTTCAGTATTATTTTGATATAAAGGATAAGGACAGTATCGTGACGGGAAGGGCCACCATCCCTACCAGCGGTACCATTTCGGATTAAGATCATGGCAAAAGCTCTGGCAGTAATAAAAAGTTTCAGAAACGGATTCAACATAGTCCTGGATGACAATGCTCCCTTTGAGGCCATCCTTGCTGAGGTGGGCAGGAAGTTCGGGGAGAACGCGGCATTTTTCGGCAATATCAAAAGCGCTGTTTCCTTTACCGGAAGATCCCTGACGGATGAGGAAGAGGACGCTTTGATAGATGCCATCACAGGGAACAGCGATGTCAGGATATCCTGTGTGGTGGTTAAGGATGATGAGAGGAACAGGCTGTATCTGAGGGCTATGAGGGAGTTTACCCGGGCCTCGGAGGCGGCCAGGGGACAGGTGCATGTGGGCAATCTTTTATCCGGTGAAAAGCTGGAATCCCCTTATGCGCTGACACTCATAGGGGACGTGAACCCGGGGGCACTGGTGGTCTCGGGAGGCTGCATCACCGTTCTGGGCACCCTTTACGGCGAGGCCGTGGCAGGATGTGCGGGATATGAATATGATGACTATGATGAAGATCCTGAGAATGAGGACTGCTGCAGCCTGGCCTTTGTGTCGGCCCTTGATGTAAAGGCCGGTGCCAGGGTGAGCGTGGGGGGCTGTACCATGGAGATCACCCAGAGGGATCTGGGCAACAGCCTCATAAAGAAAAATACGGCCCGGATCTTTTATGAAAGGGACGGAAGGGCCCTGATGGAAAGCATTTCAAAGGAATTCATAGAAAACTGCAGGAACAGGCTGCTATAGGATATGTTAAAAAGATACAGCATAAAAAATTATAATTTTCTGCTGCTTTTGCTGGTGGCGGCCCAGACGGTCTACGGGATAATAGCCATAGGCAGTGCCAGGGAGGCGTTTCAGACCAAGCAGATCGAGGGTTTTGCCATCGGTCTGGCGGGCCTTATCATACTTTCCCTCATTGATTATTCCCTGATCCTGAATTTTTACTGGATCTTGTACGGCGGGAACATATTTCTCCTGACGGCGGTAATCTTTCTGGGAAGCGAAGGAAAAGGAGCCCAGAGATGGCTTGAAATCGGCAGTTTTCGTTTTCAGCCTTCAGAGCTTGCAAAAATTCTGTTGATTTTATTTTTCGCACAGTTTATTATGAAACACAGGGAAAAGCTTAACACCTTCAAGGTATTGCTCCAGCTGTTCGGCATGATGCTGATACCTCTTGTACTGGTGTTTAAACAGCCGGATCTGTCGACCACCATCATGATACTGATCATTTTCTGTGCCCTTTTGTTCATAGGGGGCCTGAGCCTGAAGATCATCATGGCGGTGCTGGTGGTGCTGCTGCCGGTGGCGGTGATCCTGTTGATGATCGTCATCCAGCCCGATCAGAAGCTGATCAAGGACTATCAGCAGACACGAATCCTGGCCTGGCTTCAGCCCGATAAATATTCGAATACCGAAGGGTACCAGCAGCAGAATTCCATGACTGCCATAGGCTCCGGGAGGCTGACGGGCAAAGGCTACAAGAACAATGAGGTGGCCTCCGTCAAAAACGGAAATTTTATTTCCGAGCCCCAGACGGATTTCATTTTCGCGGTCATAGGTGAGGAACTGGGTTTTGCCGGATGCGTGGCGGTGATCTTCCTGCAGGGGTGCATTATTTTTCAGATCCTGGGGATATGCCGGAAGGCAAAGGATCTGGCGGGGAGACTGATCTGTGCCGGAGTGGCGGCGAACATAGGCTTTCAGAGCTTTATGAATATAGCCGTTACCACGGGACTCATGCCCAACACCGGAATACCGCTGCCCTTTATCAGTTACGGCTCCACCTCCATGGTCAGTCTGTGCCTTGGCGTGGGACTGGTGCTTAATGTGGGGCTGCAGCCGCTGGATCCCAGAGATATGAGAAACGGAGAATGGTGAGGGTACACCATCATGAGACAGAGTGAAGGGTATTGCCCGGATGATCTGTAAAACGGAGAGGTAGGGGGACGAATTAATGAACATTGGTTTGATCGCACATGACGCAAAAAAGAAACTGATGCAGAATTTCTGCATCGCATACAGAGGGATACTGGCAAAGAACGTACTGTATGCTACGGGTACCACGGGACGGCTGGTGGAGGAAGTAACGAACCTCAATGTCCACAAATATCTGGCGGGACATCTGGGAGGCGAACAGCAGCTGGGAGCCCAGATCGAGCACAACCAGATAGATCTGGTGATCTTCCTGAGAGATCCGCTTACCAGAAAGAATCACGAGCCGGATGTCACCAATCTGGCCAGGCTCTGCGATACCCATAACATACCTTTGGCCACCAATCTGGCCACTGCCGAGCTTTTGATCAAATCCCTGGACAGAGGAGATCTGGAGTGGCGTGAGATGTATAAATAAACATTTGATCAGAATACCGCGCTGTGTTTTTCCGGCTCTGCTTTTGACGATCATGATCACGGGCTGCGGCAGGGATGTGGATATGCCTTATCAGAGCCTGCCCGAGGGTTCGCTTTTTGATGTGACGCCGGAAGCCGGCGGCAGGGTGGAGCCTTTTTCCGAGGATCTGTGCATAGCCGGCAACAGCAGTGAGAGCCTGATGGAAGAGGGGGCCGACAAGGACTATGCCGCGGCTGCCCTTTTTGACGTGAACGGCTGCCAGACTCCGTACAGCGACAATGTCTTTGAAACCCTCTATCCCGCCAGCATGACAAAGGTCATGACGGCCATAATCGCCATGGAAAACGGTACCGAGGATGAGACTGTGATCTGTTCCGAAAATGTAAAGATCACCGAGTCGGGAGCCCAGCTGTGCGGTTTTGAACCGGGAGACGAGCTGAATCTGGACCAGGCGCTCCACGCCCTGTTGATGTATTCGGGCAATGACGCGGCTGTGGCCATAGCAGAGCATTTCGCCGGGTCTGAGAGCGCCTTTGCCGATATGATGAATGAGGAAGCGGCCAGGCTTGGAGCTACCGGCACCCATTTCGTGAACGCCCACGGGCTTCATGACGAAGAGCATTATACCACGGCCTACGACATGTATCTCATGTTCAACAAGGCCATTACCTATGACTGGTTCAGGAAGATAATCGGCGAGAGGGAGTATACCTTTAACTACAAAACCGCCACCGGAGAATACAAGGAGATGAATTTCAAGTCCACCAACCTCTTCCTGAAGGGAGATGTGCTCCCTCCCGGAGGCATCACCGTGGTGGGCGGCAAGACAGGTACCACCATGGCCGCGGGCAACAATCTGGTGCTCCTGTCCGAGGACGACACGGGCAAGCCCTACATCTCCGTTGTCATGCGGGCAAAGGAGAGGGGAATACTGTATTCCCACATGAATCAGCTTTTGGACAAGATCGGCAAATAGACGAGTGGTTTTAACTTGTTATTTTCAGTAAAATATTATATAATATACGAGCGGGGACTGTTTACCGCATATCTTTTTTAAGGAGGTCATTTTTATGGTTCAGTTATTGGCAGGAGAGAAGGGATCCGGCAAGACAAAGGTCTTACTGGAAAAGGCAAATGCAGCGGCAGGTGTTTCGGACGGAAATATAGTATTTTTGGATCTTGATAATTCCCACATGTACGAACTTAAAAACAACATCAGGCTCATAAATGTGAGTGATTATTCCATTACGGGTGCTGAAGAATTTGCCGGATTTGTAGCCGGTATCATATCTGCCGATCACGACCTTAAGGAAATATTTATAGACCGATTAAAGAAAATCGCCGGTGACGATTTCGAAAAGGCTGCTGTAAAGATCAGCGCACTCACCGAGAAATACGAGATAAAGTGCATGGCCAGTGCTTCGGTGGATCCCGATACTCTTTCCGACGAAGTAAAGAAAATGCTTATTTGACAGTTGATTCTGATTTTTTCAGGTAATCTCAAAGGGGCTGCAAAAGACAGCCCCTTTTAATTGAAATGGCGCGCAGAAGAAAACAAAAACACAATGAAGATAATGTAATACCCATTCCTCAAAAGACGAGTTCGATCATCGGCCCCGTCATTTTTATATTTGTGTTCGCATACTTTATCGTCATCGTTTTTCAGTCGATAAACGCGAAGCAGATCATACCCTATGAGGTAAAGGAAGGGTCCCTGGCCACGGACAATACCTACAGGGGCGTGGCCCTTCGGGAAGAGACGGTCTGCAGCGCTCAGGATCTTGGATACATCAATTATTACGCCAGGGAGGGTGAGAGGATACCCGCCAATTCACTGGTATACACCCTGGACGAGACAGGGAGGCTGGCGGATCTTCTGAATGTG
>JAEEZH010000208.1 GCA_016288495.1 Lachnospiraceae bacterium | reverse complement strand
ACATCCGAAACTTCAAGCTGCGCAGAATATCTTTTGATCTGTTCTTTTATCACCGAACTGATTTCTTCAGGTCTGAGATTCATAGAAATTACGCACCTTTCTTCATTTCTTTCCTTAATGTGTTAAGTCGCATTTTGATGCTGCCGTCCACGACTCTGTCACCGACTCTCACGGTGATGCCGCCGATAAGAGACGCATCCGTTACATACTCGATCTCCATTTCCTTAAATCCGGTGGTGGAGAGGAGTTTTTCTCTTATGCTTTCCTTTTGCTGCGCTGTCAGCTCCATGGCAGAAGTGACCGTAGCAGAGCCTGTTCCCTGCAGATGTCTGACCTGTTCCTCGAAATAGGCGAGTATCTCATCAGCCTTTTCGAAGCGCTCCTTCTGGACCAGGATCACCAGAAATCCCAGCAGCTCATCACTGATACGTCCCTTAAGGGAATCCTCTATGAGCTTCTGCTTTTCCTCCTGAAGGATGCCGGGATGCTTCATGAAGCGCATCAGATCAGTATCCGAATCAAGAACGCTGCGTATCACTCCGGCCTCATCAAACAGCTCTTTTGTTTTATTGTTTTCGCAGGCCAGCTCAAACAGAGCCTGACCGTACGTCCGGGCAATCAGCTTAGCCATGTACTCTCTCCCATTTCACTGAGTGTCTTCTCCACAAGAGAATCCTGGATCTTTATGTCTATAGCCTCTCCCACTGCCTTTCCGGCCATCAGGGAAGCTATATCTATCATCTGCTGCTTCACTTCGTCAGCTGCCTTTTCCTTTTCCAGTTCGGCTTCTCTTCTGGCCTGGGCTATGATACGCTCAGCTTCAGCCTTGGCCTCCTCATTAACTCTCTTCTGGCCCTCTACCGCCTTATGGCGTGCCTCGGAAAGAATGCGCTCGGCCTCCTTTTCGATATCCTTAAGCTTGTTCTCGTATTCAGCCTTTAACGCCGCAGCTTCTTCACTGTTTTTGCGGGCATCCTCCAGATCCTCCGCTATCCTCTCCCGGCGCTTCTTCATGAATTCGCGGACAGGATTGAACAGCAGGTTGGATGCCACCAGAACCAGAACGAATACTGCAATGAGCGTAAGGCAGGAGTCGCTGATCAGCTGGATATCCAGATTAAATAATCGTTCCACGACCTATCCTCCTTTCTTCTCTTTCTTTTGAAAGGATGTGTATCAGTCGTTCAACAGCGGCTTTACGAAAAGCAGTAACATAGCGATAAGCAGACCGTAGAGACCTGTGGTCTCGGCAACTGCCTGTCCCAAAAGCATGGTAGAGGTGATCTCTCCCTTGGCTCCGGGGTTACGTCCCACTGCCGATGCTGCATAACCTGCGGCGATACCCTGACCTACACCGGGTCCGATACCTGCGATAACGGCAAGTCCCGCACCTATGGCTGAGCAAGCCTTTATGAGATCTGCTCCCGAAATTCCTGTACTTCCATCCATGTGATTGTCCTCCTTAATTAATTCATTTCACTGTTCAACTGCCAAAATATCATGCCTTACTCTGAACAGCAGTATCATCCAACCCGTCGCCGATGGCATCCGTGACATAGGTCATCGTGAGCATACAGAACACATATGTCTGGATAGCACCCGAAAACAGGTCAAAATATACATGCAATGCTGCAGGCCAGGCATAGGCCACCATACTTAACAGGCCGTATACCAGAGCCATCATGACCGTGCCTGAAAGCACGTTTGCAAAAAGACGGAGCGAGAGCGAAATAGGCACCGCCACGTCGCCGATTATATTGATGGGAGCCCAGAAAGGCCAGGGCTCGCAAAGTCCTTTGATAAAGCCGGAAAGCTTCTGATACTTAAGCTTATTGAAGAGGATCATGCAAAAAGTGATGACGCCGAGAGGCAGGGTCACGCCATAATCCGCTGTGGGGGGACGAAGTCCGAAAAGTCCCGATATATTGCTGATAAAGATAAAAATGAAAAGGGTGCCGATGTAATTCGCGAACTTGCCGGCGGCCTTTCCCATGGAGGATGAGACCATGCCGTCCAGCAGCTCTACTACCAACTCCACCACATTCTGAAAACCCGAAGGTACGGCCTGAGCCTTTTTGATGCAGATATTCGCGGCGATGCAGAAACCGATGATGACCAGCATCACTATGAGAAGACAGACATGGGTGGTGGTGATCCATACCTCATGTCCGAAGAAATTATAAGTGAAGATACCCTTGATCATGAAACCGAGATCGTCGGTCCCCGTCAACAATACAACATTACCCATTCTCCTGCTCCTTTTCTGCCTCAGGACTCCCGTCAAAAGAGCCTGTCCGGCGCCTTATCCACCGGATAAGAGGCTGCGTATATGCGCCTGCCTTCAGTACCATTATGCCGGGTACATAGGCTGTGGCGTATATCAGCATTTTCTCATCAAAATATTTTTTAATGTACAGATATATCAGAAGCATCACGATGAGAGCCACTGCATATCTGATGATAACATGAAACCGCATCCTGGCCACGGCAGCGCTTTCGTTAAGGACAAAGGCCTCCCTCATCCCGAGGCACATATGCACCGCCCAGATAAGGGCCACCATAACGCCGAGCCACCAGCAGACCGATGAATAAGGAAGGCCCTGTGGGGCTCTGCCCCGCAGCAAAAGCACTATCACTCCCTGTCCGGCCAAAGCCCAGATCAGGATCCCTGCGATAAGCTCCTTCAAGGTGTCAAACTCAGTGTTTTCTTTTCCCTGTGTCTGAGCCATATATATCCTTTGACATGATGAATATGTTGCGGAAGCCCGCTGCGGCCCCCAGAAAGAAAAGGATGATCACAATGAAAGAAGTGTGAAAAAGCTGATCCGCCTTTATCCCGATAAAAACACAAATTACTATAGGCACCAGCATGTTTATCCCAAACTGGCTGATCATCGTCAGAGCCTTAAGTACGCTTTTTTTATCCTTATCCATACTGTCATACCGATTCAAAGTACCGCCTTTCATTATATAGGTTTTTAGATGATAAGTCTACACCTTTTTGAATACTTTGCTCAGCCCTGCACGGATTTTTTATACTCCCGGGGAGTAAATTTATAGAATTTTTTAAAAGTCTCAGTCATGTAACTGGCGTTGGAAAAACCTGTCAGTTCAGCTATCCGGGACATGGGCATATCCCCTGACTGAAGAAGATCCGCCACCTTCCTGGTCCTGAAGTGCATAATGTACTCTATCGGAGTCATCTGGGTATATCTGTTAAAGATGGAATTGCACAAAGACCTGCTGACTCCTCCGGCAGAAGCGATCTCGCTCAGGGTGATATTGTTCATGTAATTCTTGTCCACATAATTCATCATCGCTTTGAGGACATCGTTATGTACGCCCCGGTTTGCCATATCATCATTACTGAACTCACCCGTCTCATTCACACGTACCATGATGAGCTCCCATATCTCAAAAAATGTCTTTGTGATAAGAAATTCATTGCCATGAGCCTGCCTGTATAAAAAGAGCATCAGCTCCTGCATTTTGGCCGCATCCCTGTCTCCGTTCCTGAAATGGATAAAAGGCACTTTCTTATTCGAAATGACGGGCAATACCGCTTTGGCTTCCACCGCGTAATTCGCGCAGAGTATCCTGGGATGCATGACGGCTATAACATATCTTCCCTCACGGGGGGGAGTTGCATAAGAATAATGCAGCTGGTCGGAGTTGACAAATACGGTATCTCCCTTTTCAAGAAAAATATTCGTCCCGTTTACCGAATATCCCATACAGGACGAATGCACGCTGAGAAGCTCGATATCTTTATGAAAATGGGGGACCCTCTCCCAGGTACATCCGCTGTACACATAACCGTCATAAATATATGAGGGAAATGAGGCATCATCATAATTGACTATCTCCGATCCATCCTCTCTGGTCCTGACCAGTCCTTTGTATTCATTTATCACTATTTTCCACCCCCTATATAAAATTGTTATAAAAACATGGAATTTTATGGCTATTTTTTACTTTTCACAAGGAGTATAATCCAAATCATAAAAATATTCAAGGACGCCTGATCTTTTTGCCGGATTATTTCCTGAACAGTTTCAAGGAGATGGGATATGAAAAATGACAATGCCATAATAATGAAGGGGATCACAAAAGAATTTAAGGTCCTGAACAGACACGAAGGACTGAAGGGAAGCATCATGGATCTCTTTTCCAGGGATTACAGGACCGTGACCGCAGTGGATGACATATCGGTGGAAATACCCGCCGGACAGATAGTGGGATATCTGGGTCCCAACGGCGCGGGCAAATCCACCACCATCAAGATGATGACCGGCGTACTGGAGCCCACCAGAGGCGAGATCTTTGTAAACGACTGCGTCCCCTACAAAAACAGGGCGAAAAACGCAGAGAACATCGGCGTGGTATTCGGTCAGAGAAGCCAGCTGTGGTGGTCACTGCCCCTCATAGAATCCTTCAAACTGTTAAAGGAGATATATCTGATAAGCGACGATGATTACAGTGAGATGATGGAGCTGTATGAAAAGCTTGTGGACTTAAAGCCCCTCCTTCACAAAACCGTAAGACAGATGTCCCTGGGTCAGAGGACCTTAAGCGATATACTGGCTGCCTTCCTGCACGATCCGCAGATCGTTTTTCTGGATGAGCCCACCATCGGTCTGGACGTGTCAATGAAGGCAAAGATACGTGAGCTGATAAAGGAACTCAATCGGAGAAAAAAGACTACCGTCATCCTCACCACCCACGATATGGGAGATGTGGACGCCCTGTGTGAACGCATCGTCATCATAGACCACGGCAGGATGATATATGACAATGACATGGAGCATCTGAAGACCTATTTCGGGTCCTACAGGACTCTGAAGCTGAGGCTGCCCGGGGATGTATGGGCCGAAAGGCTGATAGACGAGTCAAAGACCGACGTCATGAGCGTGATCTGTGAATATCAGAAGAAGGGAAAGATACTGGACATCAAGCTTGAAGAGATAACCACAGAAGAAGTCATAAAAAAGATCTATGAGGGGGAGACGGATAAAAATGAGAAAATATCTGGCACTGACTAAAGCAGGGATCATCCAGGAGCTGCATTTCCGCCTGGGGACCTTTGTCACCATACTGGGCAACCTGATATATCTGACGCTGGTATACTACCTGTGGAAGGCCATTTATGCCTCCAGCGGCAGCGATGTGGTGAACGGGATGACCTTCACCGATACCATCATATATCTGGTCCTGGCCACGGCGCTCTTCAATTTCCTTGAGATGTACATCGTCTGGAACATGAGCAGGTCGATACAGACGGGAGCCATCGTTCTCGATCTGTTAAAGCCCATGAACTTCAGGGTGTTCACATTTTTCAATTTCTTCGGGAACAATGTGATGACCTTTTTCCTGACCTTCCTGCCCACCTTTATCGTGGTATTTTTTATCACCCACGGAGCCATACATCTGGGGTTCAACCTGATCCTCTTCATCGTCTCCGTAGTGCTGGCACTTCTGGTCAATTTCTTCATTGAGATGTTTGTGGCCACCATCTGCCTGTACACGGAGTCCACCTGGGGGATCAACATAGTAAAGGAGAGCATAGTCCTGTTGCTTTCGGGAGCCACCATTCCCCTGGTATTTTTCCCGGAAAAACTGCGGCACCTGGTGGAATTCATGCCCTTCAGGTGTATCTATGATACTCCTCTTAACATATTGCTGGAAAAGGAAGGATATACTCCCGGTTCAGGCGTCTTTATGATGCTGGGGCTGCAGCTTCTGTGGTGCGTGGCCCTGTCACTGATATCAAAGGTATTCTGGGAATTTTCCGTCAGAAGGATAACCGTAAACGGAGGCTGATGATGAACGATAACACTATCAAAAAAAATGCCAGAAGCTTTGGCTTCTACGCACGCATATACCGTATGGTGATGATCCAGGATCTGAAGAGCAAGATGAGCTACCGGTCGGATTTTATCATATCCACCTTCGGCATGCTCCTTACCAACGTGGTGGGATTCATGTCTTTTTACATCCTGTTTAAGAATTTCCCGTCCATAAACGGATGGAGCTACCATGAGATGCTGTTTCTCTACGGTTTTTCACTCATAGCCCTCACTCCGCTCCAGTGCCTGTTTGACAACAACTGGAATCTGAGGTATGTGGTGGAATCCGGGGATTTTATTAAATACTGTTTCCGCCCCATAAACATCTTCTTTTACTTCATATCCGAGGTGTTTGATATAAAGGGACTGGGACAGCTGGCCTTCGGCGTCGGAGTGCTGGTCTATTCCTGGGCACATCTTGACATTCCCGTGACCTTTGGGACCATGGCAAAGCTCCTTCTGCTGCTCATCACGGCTTCCCTGTTCATGATAGCCATCATGAACGCCGCCGCCGCCACCTGCTTCTGGATCCAGCATTCGGGCTTCGTCATGGTAGTCATGTTCAGGTTCAAGGATTACGCCAGATATCCCGTCAGCATTTTTGACGGCATATTCAAGGTGATCTTCACCTTTGTCATACCCATAGCTTTCATCGCCTATTATCCGGGACTGGTACTGCTCCGGCCCGATGAGATCCCGCTCTTATCAAAGCTTTCCCCTGTTTTCGGGATCTTCTTTTTCTGGCTCAGTTATAAATTCTGGATGCTGGGAGCGCGAAAATACGACGGTACGGGCTCATGAAGCCCGTGCCAGGGCAAGAGCCATAACCACAAAGACAACGGGAGTGGAAATGGGCTGGGGGGAACACAGAAGTCCCTGGATCATATAACCGAAAACACCGGCCGAGGCTGCTATGACAAAGACAGAAGCCCCTTTGATCTGACCATCGGTCAGTCCGGATGCTTTTTTCAGCAGACTTTTAAGAGCCGTCATCATGAAGCCGAAATAACCGATGACGCCCATAAGGCCCATACTGGCCAGGATCTGGAAAAACTCGGAATGTGCATCCGCCAGATACGCACCCATCTTTTCCATGATCTGGTCGTGAAAATAAGTGTGATAGGGCTCGATCAGAAGATCCGGCCCGTAACCAAAGAGCTTTTGGAAAATATTGTAATGCTGAAGATACATGATCATGGTTCGTTTCCAGGTAAAGCCTCTGGATGAGCCCCACAGATCGGAGAACCTTAAATAAGTCTCCCAGCTTCCCAGATCCTTCTGTGTGTCCACTGCCGAAAAATACACAAACACAGCCATTATCAGGACAAAGACCGCAGCAAGTATCCCGAACAGCACATTTCTGATCTTTTTAAGATCCGCTTCTTTTTTCTTTTTGCCAAGTATCAAAAGCAGGAGGAACAATCCCCAGCAGACTGCGGTACCCACCCTGTTCACAGCCGATCCTGAGATGAATGCAGGCAGCGTGTCCAGTGCGTCCTTCACGGTATCGGCAAAGCTGTCATCCATATTTCCCACCACAGCCGCAGCGGTAAAAAATACAGCTGCCGAGAAAAAGAATCTGGTGAGTCTTTTTATATCGGAGAATGAAAACCACAAAAGCACGATAAAGGCACCCAGCACGCCCAGGATCCCGGCGTCGCCGTTTGCCGCGACAAGGCCCATGAAGCTCACGGTCATGATCAGCCCCAGCATCAGGGATTCATCCATATTGTCAGACCAGATGAACAGCGCAGCGGTTATGGGTACAAATACCGAAAAATAACCGGAGAGCACATTGATATTGCCCATGGTGGAGCAGAACATCCAATACTGCTCGGGATCCAGGTTCACATACATATTAAGGGGATCCACCATGAAATGATTGAGAAGCGCCAGAAAGAATACGATAAAATTACACCACAGGAATACATGCTTTACCACATTGTCAAAACGGGCGTAGGCCGTTATGACGACGAAAGCAGCCATCAGCGTAAGATATAAAAATGTGCCGGAAAGCTTTCCCATGGTTCCGAAAAAGCTCTCCTTCCCAAGGCCGATAAAAAAAGTACCGGTCCAGGAGATCATGAGAACCACAAAAAAGAAAAGCAGGAACTTGCAATAGGACGGCATTGTTCCGACCGCCATCACATCAGGCTTTTTCCCTGTCCTGACCGCCGTCACGATCTGCAATACAGCTATGGATACAAGAGCGATCATGGTAGGTATCATGAATACATACCACTTTGACTCCATGATATTTATATAATTATCCGTGTAAAACAAAGGAAACACCCCGAGCATCAGGAGCAGATACACATATGCGATCCACTGAGCCGGAGTGTGCTTTACACTTTCCTTTTTTCCGATCTTTTTTTTACTCATTAACCGTTACTTCGAATAACCCGGCCGGTCGTCTACCAGACCTTCCAGGGCGCTTTGCCTGTCTGCCACATTTCCTCCAGCCGTTTAAGCTCCCTGGCTGTATCCATGCACTGCCAGAAGCCATCATGTGAATAGGCTGAGAGCTGGTCCTCGGCCGCCAGCCTGGGCAGCACGTCCTTTTCAAAGATACACTCATCCCCGGTGATATACCGGAAAACCTCGGGCTCCATCACCATGAAACCGCCGTTTATGCAGGCGGAATCGGTCTCATTTTTCTCCCTGAAGGCGTTTACACTGCCGTCTTCCCGTATATCTATGACTCCGAACCGCTGATCTACGTTAATGGCGGTTATAGTCCCCTTCTTGCCGGATCTTTTATGGAAGGAAAGCACATCATCGGGGTTCACATCACTGACAGCATCTCCGTAGGTCAGGAAGAAAGGCTCTTCACCCACATATTTCTGTATCCGTCCTATCCTGCCTCCGGTCATGGAATTAAGCCCTGTATCCACCAGGGTCACCTTCCAGGGATCGGTCACGTTATTATGGACGGTCATGCGGTTATTATCCGTAAAATCAAAGGTGACATCACAGTTATACAGATAATAATCCGCAAACCACTCCTTTATCATATGCTGCTTATAACCGCAGCAGATGATAAACTCGTTATGTCCGTAATGTGAATACAATTTCATAATATGCCAGAGGATGGGCTTTTCGCCGATCTCGATCATGGGCTTGGGGCGAAGATGGCTCTCCTCGCTGATCCTGGTGCCAAAGCCTCCGGCTAAGATCACAGTCTTCATATTTTTTTCTCGTTATTGATGCGTCATCACTTCGTTCCTCAGACAGTGGATGATCGGCCACCTGAGCGGATATACGTCAGATATTAGCAAAAAAGTACGCTTTTGTCTATACCGAGGCGTAGTCCTTTGCTTCCTCCTGTCCGTTCATCACACGAAGTCCGCCCTGTGCCAATGCCAGGAGCTCATCCTCTCCGGGATATACGGTGAAAGGAGCGATCCATTCGCAGGCCTCTTTAAGTCCTGCTACCACGTCCTTGTCATATGCGATACCGCCGGTAACGATGATCTGATCCACCTGTCCCTTGAGCACTGCAGCCATGGCGCCTATATCCTTGGCCACCTGTCTTATGAAGGCACGCTTAAGGGTAGCTGCCTTTTCATCGGTCTCGGCCATTTTTGAGACTTCCCTCATATCGTTGGTGTTCAGATACGCGTTGAAACCGCCGTTTCCCACCAGCATCTTCATGACCTGTCCCTGATCGTATTTCCCGGAAAAACAGAGCCTTACCAGAGCACCTACGGGCACTGCTCCCGCTCTCTCAGGCGAAAATGCACCATCACCGTCAAGGGCGTTAAAAATGTCTATGACCTTGCCCTTTTTATGGGGTCCTACGGATACGCCGCCGCCCATATGGACCACGATAAGGTTCAGATCTTCGTATTTTTTGCCGTTTTCCTTTGCATACCTGCGGGCCACAGCCTTCTGGTTAAGGGCGTGGAACACTGATATCCTGGGAAGCTCGGGGCTTCCTGAAAACCTGGACTCTTCTTCCATCTCATCCACCACGGTGGGATCCACTATGAAGGAAGGTACTCCTATGGAATCGCCTATATCCCTGGCAAGGATACCGCCTAAGTTTGAGGCATGCTGTCCGGAAAAGCCGATCTTAAGGTCATGCACCAGCTCGTCGGTGGTCTTGTATGTGCCGCCGGGCACGGGCTTTAACATGCCGCCTCTTCCGACGATCATGTTAAATGAATTGATGTCCACATCTTTTTCCCTGAGGAAATCAAGGATTATCTTTTTTCTGAACTCAACCTGGTCCACAATGAGGTTGAAAGGCTTAAGCTCTTCGGTGGTATGACGCAGGGTCTCCTCAAAGATCAGATTCTCGTCTTCGAATACCCCCAGCTTTGTGGATGTGGAACCGGGATTGATTATCAAACTCTTTATCATATCTTCTCCTTTAAACAGATCATTTCTTCGCTGCTGCCACCACTGCTGCCAGGGCGATGGAATTCACCTTGGTCTCGGTGGAATCGGAACGTGATGTCAGGATGGCGGGGGCAGAAGTGCCGGCCAGGATGCATCCGTTCTTGAACTTTGTGGTATGTACCAGGAACTTGTATGCAATATTTCCTGCATGGATATCGGGGAAGAGGATCACATCCGCATCTCCAACAATCTTACGGTCAGTAGCTCCCTTGTGCTTTGCAGCCTCGGGGAAGATAGCCAGATCCACCGACAGGGGACCGTCCACGATACAGCCGGTGATCTCACCTGCCTCATTCATCCTGGTGAGCTCTGCCGCCTCAACGGTAACGGGCATCTTCTCATTTACCACCTCAACAGCAGCCACGGGAGCCACCTTGGGATTCTCTATGCCGCAGGCGTGAGCCACGTTGACCGCATTATTTATGAGACTTACCTTATCCTCCAGAGTGGGATAGGGCACAAAAGCCACGTCAGTCAGGAACAGAAGCTGCTCTATTCCTTCTATCTCAAAAACAGCCACATGGGAAAGAGGCTTTCCGGTACGCAGGCCCACCTCTTTGTCCAGTATGCTCTTCAAAAAGCTCTTTGTATCAAGAAGTCCCTTCATGTAGATGTCAGCCTTGCCGTCATGCACCAGCTTTACCGCTGCGAGGGCTGCCTCCATGGGCTCCTTTACATCTATCACTTCGTATTCACTGAGGTCCATGCCGATATCCTTTGCTATGGCGGATATCTTGTCTGCATCACCTGTCATCACCACATCTACTATGCCTCTGTCATGAGCCTGCTTTGCAGCCTCCATAACAAAGCTATCCTGGGCGTTTCCTATTGCAAGTTTCTTTTTTCCTACTTCTCTGACCTTTGCAAGCAGGTCATCAAAACCTTTGCTCATTGCTTTAACTCCTTACCTATAAAAATAAACGACTATGTCACTTTGGGCAGCCATTACCATGGGTCCAAAATGACATAGTCAATAAAATT
>JAEEZH010000207.1 GCA_016288495.1 Lachnospiraceae bacterium | reverse complement strand
ACTCCCTCGAGAGCATCATGAAAAACATGTGGGCCGTGTTTCAGTTTTTGAAAATCAGTTGTACCGGTATCTTTAGCAGTTTTGATGGTTTACGTGACGATTATAACAGGATCACAAATAGAGGTCAGATTCTTCCGCGGCTTTTCTTATCAGAATATTTGCCGTGGATTGCCAGACCCAGGGTGACATCTGCGACCAGAGCTGCGATAACACCTATGAGTTTGAAATCAAACCCTGTACCGGACATAATGATCAGCATCACGATCATACCTGCGATGTCAAGACCGATGATCACATAGAGAATAATCCGGGTCTTTTCCCGTCCCAGGTCTTTTCCGAAGGCCAGCAGCAGGAGAAAGATGATCTTGATGGCGAAAAGGGCGCATCTGATGATAAGAAGGACGTTCATCGTAGCGCAGACCATATTCGTTATGAGATCGATAAGGGTAACAAGAACCATCAAAAGGATAAACACCTTGTAGTAGACAGCGGCGTTTTTTTTGTATCCGCCGATCAGATAGACGACTCCGGTGAGAAGCATGACCATTACCGTCAGGGTGGTACAACCGGTTAAGATGACTTCCAACTTGTCTTTGCCTGCAACGGCAAATTCAAAGCCACCGAAGAAAACAACAGTGGAAAAACCGCTGCAGAAGAGCAGGACGATCATCAGGAGCAGATGGATCTTTCTCAAGGGATTTAACTTTTTCATAGATGTATACCCCTTTGTACTTTAGTTCATTATTTAACCTTTGTCATCTCAAATTCAGCGGCGAAAGTGTTGCCGTCTTTGTCCTCACGAAGGGCAACCCATCTCATGGTATCAACATGTTCGCGAACAACCGGTTCAGATCCTTCGTTGTTAAGCGTAACCTTGAACGGAGTGACAAGATTCGAACTTATCAGGTCGCAGCCTCGCATAGCTCGGCAAACCGCTCCCCAAAACCGTCCCCCGGACGGTTTTGCAGCCTCTACATCCCTGATTAAGGATGTAGTAATGATCACAAGGATGAAGTTTATTATTCAGTAAAAGAAAAGAACCATGCCTTGCATGGTCCTTTTCTTTTATCGGAGTGACAAGATTCGAACTTGCGGCCTCTACATCCCTAATGTAGCGCTCTAGCCAAACTGAGCCACACCCCGAAATATGATATGCGTCATCTCGCGAACGACACCGTATTATAATATTAAAAGGAATGTTCTTTGTCAAGTGTTTTTTAAAATTATTTCTTTATTTGTCTGATATATTTTTTTTAGACACTTTTTTTGTACGGAGAATGTGATATAATGTAGCCGGTTGTACTTTGATCAACGAATACACACAAAGCCCTAAGGAGGTTGACATGAAGAATAATATGAGGATATTTAAATCGGTATCAGCTTTTTTAATGTCTGCTGTCATGATGATCACGGGCCTGCCGGGGGTCGGCTCTTTGCAGACGGTATCTGCTGCAACGGAGGTCGATGCGATATACTTTAAGACTACGGGACTTACCGATAAAAAGAACAGTCTTTCGGAGATAGAGGAATATCCCATATGGTACGGCAGCACCAGGATAACCAGCAGCATCATGGATAACCTTCCCACAAAAAAGGGAAAGGCAAGTTATGATCCCGAGAAAAATACCCTCCTGCTTAAAGACGGTGCCCAGCCCAACGGTACACATGAGGGAGCACAGCTCTATGTCTCAGGCGCTGTTGATCTGACGATCGATGGAGAAGGCGGATTTACAAACGAAGCTGATTACGGTCTTTATGTATTTTCGACCACATTGGAACCGACCATTACGTTAAAGGGCACTTCCCTTGAATTTGAAGGAAAAAAAAAGGCTATATATGCAGGCGGAGCTAATCTTGTATTTGACTGTGAAGAGGTTTATGCAAAGGCTGAGGGTGCAAATGCCCTTTATTCCGTAGAAGCAGACGGAGCGGTCAGTGTAAAGAGCGGGTGCGTACATGCTACTCTGACGGATCCGTCCAGTAACTATCCCGACGTAATATGGGCAGGAAAAAGCTTTACCGTGGATGGCGGGGCTGTGGAGGCATATGCAAACGGTGATTCGGAAGGCATAGTGTCAAACAGTATAGTCATAAACGGAGGCGCAGTTAATGTCACTGCTGAAAACGGCAGAGCTCTGTTCGGTTATAGTACCGGTGGCTCGATCACGATAAAGGACGGTCTGGTTAGAGCAAAAGGCGGGAAAGGAGCGGCTAATTCCGGGGCTGTCTGGGCACAGGAGACTTTGACCATAGACCCTGATGTGGATATATTAAGCCCTGAAAAAGGAACGGTACCTGAAGGAGGTACGAAGATCATGGAGCCCGGGGAAGAGGAGGGAAGCCAGGTGGTGGCCTCTGAAGCATTGCTGGCCGGACCTTCCTGTCATTGCGACCGCACAGCCTATACAGCCGATCTTACCGAGGAGTCCCTTGTTTCGGCTGATGGCGGGTTGACTGTAACGGATGAATTTTATAATACTCTTAAGGGCCTTGACGGACGGACGGTGACCTGTGATCCCTTGAATGACACCGGCACCGAATTCAGGTGCGATCTTGACAAAGACGAAAAATATGACATAAGGGTGGTAAAAAGCGATAATACTTATATAGTATATCCTTTGCCGGGCCCGGGGGGTGTATTCAGACTGAATTCCGTTTCTTCGGGAGAAGGCATGTTTGAGCTTGAAAAAAATGCGATATCTTCGGGTGCGACAGGTGCTTCCTATTACGGCGACCTGACTGTAAAGGTGGGGGCAAATTACGATTTCGGTGAATATACGCTTGATTTTACGAATGATGACAGATCGGTCACTCTTACGGATATAGATGTGATAAGAAGGATAACGGCCTCCGTTCTGGCGGCAGCCAATGCCGGGGATATAAAGATCAGCGGTGATTATTGGGCGCTTAAGACGGATATCGATAAGGACGGTACCAATGATCTGGAGTCTTCTTTCGATGGAAATAAGTCTGTCATAAAGCTTCTTCCCAATGGGAGTCTAAAAAAGAATACCGACATGACGCTGAGTGAGGGTGCCCGCAAGCTGCTTGGCAGTGAAGCCGTCAAACCGGAATATTATTCAGTTATTAAATTTATTGTCGAAAAGGATCCCGATGAGCCCTCAAAGCCCGGAAAAGGCGGCGGTGGCGGCGATGAGCCCATAAAGCCGGTGCTGACTCATCATGCTGAGGTGACGCCCACCATGGAAAAGGACGGAACCAAAGAGTATTGGGAAGATGAAAAAACCGGAAAGATATATTCGGATGCCGAGGGAAAGAATGAGGTTACAGATAAAAATTCACTCATTATCCCCATATCATCGGTTTACAATGTTATCGATGTAAAGGCGGAAGGCAGCAGCATTTCCATGAATGTGGTAATGGTACGCTCTGTATCCTATAACAGTACGAAGCATGTGACAAAGTATTCAAAACAGGGTAAGGGCACCACAGCAGATGTGGAGATCTTAATTAAGGGTGATTTTGATAAATTTGCCCAGATCACGGCAAAGGATAAGAACAACAAGGTGGTTCCCGTCAAACCGAATAAAACTCCGTCGGTGATCCTGCAGCTCAAACTCAAAAAAGGCGTGAGTGCGGAGGATAAGAAGAAGCTTAAGTCCGATATAAAGGTGATAAACAAATACCTGAAGGCACATCCCTTTACCTATGAGATAAAGCCGGCTGATCTGGAAAGGGCCACGAAGTTCACGGTAAAGACAAATAAGGCAAAGTCGAAGGTGTCCGGCCTGACTGCGGTCGTAGACGGAAAAGAGCTTAAGCTTTCCAAAAAGGATTTCAGATTGCTGGAGATCAAGGACGGAAAGGCAGTCATCGAAGGCATGAACAACTTTACCGGCAAGGTAACTGTGGAGCTGTGAGTCCGCACTACTTGATAATTGTTTGACAACAATAGTTCTGTCTGATAGAATAAGTAAGATTTTTGGTCAGAAGCCAATTATGTTTCTCCGGAAAAAGCTCGGAGAGACCGGATATAAGCTATTGTTTACATAGGAGGAAAAGGAAGATGTCTGATAACAAGAATGCCGGAGGATGGCGTGAAAACAAATGGATCCGCGGTGCGATACCCGCGCTGCTTCTGCACTGCAGCATAGGTACTGTGTATTGCTGGTCCCTGTTCAGTCAGGAGATAGCGGATTACATAGGTTTTTCAAAGGGAGCCACTGAGTGGGCGTTCTCTTTTGCCATATTTTTCCTGGGTATGAGTGCGGCTTTCCTTGGCAATATAGTGGAAAAGGACATCCATAAGTCCTCGCTCATCGCCACCATCTGTTTTGCACTGGGTATGTTCGGAACAGGCTTCTTTATCCGATACGGCGGTACCCATCAGGGCAGTCCTGTGGCACTTATCGGAATATATTTATGCTACGGTTTCATCATGGGCGTAGGTCTCGGAACAGGTTATCTTTCTCCCGTTAAGGCGCTGATGCTCTGGTTCCAGGATCGTAAAGGTCTGGCTACCGGACTTGCGGTTGCAGGATTCGGAGCGGCAAAGGCCATCGCCTCACCTATCATGACCTCCATGCTGGACGGCCTGGGAGAGGGCGGTATATGGAAGATGTTCATGATACTTGCCGGCGTGTATTTTGTGATGATGTTCCTGGGACACCTTCTCCTTAAAAAGCCTGCAGGCTGGGTTGAGCCTCAGGATGATAAGGACAAGCCAAAGATCATGGATGTACTTAAGACAAGACCCCTTAGCAACTATGTGGGTATCTGGGTTATGTTCTATATAAATATCACCTGCGGTCTGGCACTTATCAGCCAGGAGAAGATGATCTTCAAATGTCTCGGATTTGCTGCCATAGCCGGTATTCTTTCCACCGTATCCGCTGTGTTCAACGCAGGCGGCAGACTGGGCTTTTCGGCCTGGGCTGATTCCATGAAGGACAGGAATACCATTTACAAGCTCATCTTCATCCTTTCGATCGTATTTACGCTTCTGGTGCTTGTGACCGGCGGAATAAAGAACGGACTTGGCAATATGCCCCTTGCGGTCCTTACTCTCATCCTGGTTTATGTAGTGAATGCAGGCTACGGCGGAGGCTTTTCAAATGTGCCCACACTGCTTTCCGATCATTACGGTATGAGCAGCATTTCCGCCATTCATGGTATCACCCTTTCAGCTTGGGCTTTTGCCGGATTGTCGGGAAACCAGATGGCTTCATGGATCGTAAAGCATTTCGGTACCCCGATGTATCTTTTTGAAAATGTTATGTATGAGACCAAGGATGCTGCCATTGCAGCGGGTGGAGTCGCAGACCACATATATGAGGTAAACCCCGTGGGTTATCAGACCGTTCTCTATGTGACTCTGGCCCTCTACGTCGTGGCTCTTTGCATGTCACTCTTCCTTGTAAAGCCTAACGACGCAAAGAAGTAATTAAGTATAAGGAAACAGACCAATGAACACAGAACAGTTTCTTCTGGATCTTTCATCATCCGATCCCGTGCCCGGCGGCGGCGGTGTCAGCGCCCTTGTGGCGGCCCTTTCGTCTGCCCTTTGTTCCATGGTGGGGAATCTCACCAGCGGGAAAAAGAAGTATGCCGAGTATCAGGAGGATATAGAGAGGATCATTGCCCAGGCCTGTATCAGAAGAGAAAGCCTGTATGCATTCATAAAAAAAGATGCCGAGGCCTTTGAGCCTTTGTCAAAGGCGTATTCCATTCCAAAGGATGAGCCGGGAAGGGATGAGATCCTGGAAAAGGCTCTTAAGGATGCAGCCGATACTCCCCTGAACCTGATGAAGGAGATAGTGCTGCTGGTCCCCATGCTGGAGGAGCTGGCCGAAAAGGGTTCGAGGCTTGCCGTTTCAGATGTGGCGGTGGCTGCGACTCTGGCCAGGGCTGCCATTGAGGGCGCTGTGATGAATGTCTATATCAATACAAAGATGATGAAGGACAGAAGTACAGCCGATAGGATGAACAAGGCGGCGGATGAGATGCTGGATGACACGGTGGTCAGGTGTCAGAAGGTTTATCATAAGATACTGCTGGAACTTAAGGGATAAGGGGGAAAAATGAGAGAATTTCGTGCAAAGCCTGTTGTGGAGTCGCTTACACAAAAATATAAGGAAGAAGCAAACGAACTTAAGAGCAGGGGGATATTCCCTGCTCTTGCCATTGTCAGAGTCGGCCAAAGAGAGGACGATCTGGCTTATGAACGTGGGATAATAAAGCGTTTTGAGTCGGCCGACTGCAAGGTTATGGTGCATGAACTTCCGGGAGATGTTTCTTTTGAAGAGGTAAAGGAGCTTCTGCTCAGGCTGGATCGGGATGATAAGGTCCATGGGATACTCATGTTCCGCCCGCTGCCAAAACACCTTGACGAGGACGCTCTCAGGAATCTTGTCAGTGCAAAAAAGGACGCCGACTGCATGAGCGATATCAATATGGCCCATGTTTTTGCCCAGGACGGGGTGGGCTATCCCCCCTGTACGCCGGAGGCAGTGGTGGAGATGCTCAAGTTCTATGAGGTGCCCCTTAAGGGAAAGAGGGTTACCGTGGTGGGGCGTTCCATGGTGGTGGGCAGGCCTCTGGCCATGCTGCTCCTTAAGGAAAATGCCACTGTCACGATCTGCCATACCGGGACCGAGGATCTTAAGGCAGAGTGCCAAAGGGCGGATATCGTCTGTGCGGCCGCCGGCTCGCCCCGGATGATAGGTCCCGATCATGTGAGAAAAGGGCAGATCATCATGGACGTGGGCATAAATGTAGTGGACGGAAAGATGTGCGGCGATGTGGATTATGATGCTGTGGCGCCCCTGGCGGAGGCCATAACTCCGGTTCCCGGAGGCGTGGGCGGCGTGACTACGGCTATGCTCCTGGGGCATGTGATGGCTTCGGCCAAAGGGGCCTCAGGTCAGAACAGCTGATCATCGAAAAGCCCATGGAACCGGTTTGAGAGTATAGTGCTTGACATAACTTGGTACACGGTGGTATAATTTGACGCGATATGTTGCTGAAGGTAAGGGAGTGGACAAGAGTTCACTCCCTTATACGTGAACGGACTGAGGTTATATATGAAAACTGAAGAGATCGAAAAAAGGGCGGAAGCGCTGATCACCCCCATAGTTGAAGGCTTTGGCTTTGAACTGGTGGATGTGGAATATGTGAAGGAGGGATCCGACTGGTATCTCCGCTCCTATATAGATAAGCCGGGGGGCATAACCATAGACGACTGTGAAGCCGTAAGCCGCATTTTTTCGGACAAACTGGATGAAGAAGATTTCATAGATGACGCTTACATTATGGAAGTCAGTTCTCCGGGACTTGGCAGGGTACTGAAAAAGGAAAAGGACTTTGTCAGGAGTAAGGGTGAGAAGGTGGAGGTCAAGACCTACAGCAATAAGGAATTTGATTTCTACAAGGGCAAGAGCAAGGATTTTTCCGGCGTATTAAAGGACTGGGATGAGGATACCGTAACCCTGGAGGACGGATCCGGGAACACACTGGTCTTTACAAAGAAGGAAATCGCAGTTATCAGACTGGCTGTTGAGTTTTAGGATAAATTGCAAAAAATCTGCAAAAGGAGAGAAGAGATGAATAACGAACTGATGGATGCTATCGAGTACATTGAAAGAGAAAAGGATATCCCCAGAGAGATCATTTTCTCTACCATTGAGACCGCACTTACCAATGCGTATCAGCATCATTACGGAAAGTCGGAGGTTTCCAAAAAGGCATTTTCAAACGAGAGTGCCAAATATACCAATGTCAAGGTAGAAGTGGATCGTGAGACTGCAGAGTACAGGATATATTCTCTTAAGGAAGTGGTGGAAGAGGTTTTCGATCCCGTTCTGGAGATATCTCTTGAGGATGCAAAGCTCAGGGATCCCGATGCTAAGCTTGACGACATACTTCCCGTGCAGGTAGAGATAAAGGATATGGGACGTATCGCGGCAGCAGCTGCAAAGAGCGTTATTCAGCAGAAGATAAGAGAGAAAGAAAGAGACATCATATACGAGTATTACAAGCAGAAAGAAAAGCAGATCGTCACCGGTGTTGTTCAGAGACGTATCAATATGGGTCTCCTGATCAATCTCGGCAAGGCAGATGCCATCCTTAAGGACAGGGAGATGGTTCCCAGGGAGCGTCTCAACAAGGGCGACAGGATCAAGGTTTACGTGACCGAGGTGACAAGCCCCGAAAAGGATTCCGGATCCAGGAACCAGAAGAGCTCCAAGAATTCCATCAAGGGCTCCCGCATTTATGTGAGCCGTACCCATCCGGATCTGGTAAAGCGTCTCTTTGAATCTGAAGTTACCGAGGTGGCTGACGGAACGGTGGAGATCAAGGCCATCAGCCGTGAAGTGGGCTCCAGGACAAAGATCGCCGTATATTCCAACAATCCCGATGTGGATCCCGTGGGCGCCTGCGTAGGCCTGAACGGAGAGAGGGTAAACGCCATAGTCGATGAGCTTCGCGGCGAAAAGATCGATATAGTGAACTGGGATGAGAATCCTGCGATCCTTATCGAGAATGCACTTTCACCTTCAAAGGTTATCCTTGTCATCACCGACGGCGAAGCCAAGACCGCAAAGGTTACCGTGCCCGATAACCAGCTTTCACTGGCCATCGGCAAGGAGGGACAGAATGCGAGACTGGCAGCCCGCCTTACCGGATTCAAGATCGATATCAAGTCAGAGTCCGAGGCCATAAATACTCCCGGCTTCAGACTTGAGGATTACTATGATGAGAACGGTGAGCTGGTGGATGATACTCTGGACATAGATGAGGAGTATTCCGAAGAAGAGTATGATGCAGTTGACGGATATGAGGAAGTAAACGAGGATATCCCGGCAGACGAGGGTGAGTACAGCGATGAAGAAATATCCGTAGATGAGGCTGTTGATGATGAAGCAGCACCTGAGGATGAAGAGGCTTTGGATGAAGCCGCATCCGCTGATGGGGAATAAGCCTGTACAGAGTAACAAAAGATGAGAGATAAGGTCATGCAGATCCTGTCCATGGCTGCAAAGGCCGGAAGGATATCCGCCGGCAGCTTTGGCGCCGAAAAGAGCATAAAGAGCGGGAAGGCACAGCTGGTGATACTGGCAGGGGACGCTTCCGACAACACAAAAAAGAAGTTCCGTGACGCCTGCAGATTCAGGCAGATCAGCTGTCTTGAGTATGGGGATGCCGAGAGCCTGGGACACCAGATCGGCAAGCAGGCCAGAGTGGTGCTGACCGTCAACGATGCGGGGTTTGCAGTGAGTATATTAAACAGTATGGAGGTAAAGGAATAAATGGCAATAAGAATTAGAGAACTTTCACCTGAACTGGGTGTGGAAAACAAGGAGATTATCGCCTTCCTTGCCGAAAAAGGAATATCTAAGACAGCTTCATCGAATATAGATGATGATCAGGCTGCCATGGTCAGAAAGCATTTTGGAGCAAAAGCCGGTAAAAAGTCCGACGATAAGCCCAAGGCAGAAAAGAAAGAGGACGAAAAGAAGTCTGAGACAAAGTCCGGTGCAAAGCAGGCAAAAGCCGCAGAGGCCAAAGCACAGGCAAAGCCCGAAGCTCAGGCTCAGGCTAAGCCCGTAAAGGCGGCTGTGAGCGGGGAAAAGAAGGGGGCTGATGCAAAGAAGCCTGTGGCTGCAGGTACCAAGAGCAAGATCCAGATGAGCGGAAGTGCCGTCAGCAAAAATATTTCTTCCAACAAGAGCGTGAGCGTGGCAGGAGACAGGGTGAGAAAGAATGACAAGCCCCAGCCCCAGAAGTCTTCCGTTTCTTCCCAGAACGTGAGGGATATCTTCAACAAGAGTCTGGGCATCAGCACGCCGGCCCCCAAGAAGGCGCCTGTAAAGCCGGAAGAGAGTGCAAAGCCCCAGCCCCAGAGTGCGGAAAAAAAGGAAGAGAGCATAAAGAATGCACAGCCCGCAAAGAGCGGGGAGGATGTAAAGGCCGCAAAGGAAGTAAAGCTGGATCAGACGCAGAAGAGCGAAAAGGATGTAAAGAGTACTCCCCAGGTTCAGGCACAAAAGCCAAAGGCTCCCGTTGAGGGAAAGGCTGTCAACAGGGAAAAGAGCAATGTTGACGTGAGAGCCATCCTTCAGGAGAAGCTGGGTGAGAAGAAGCCTTCAAAGCCTCAGGATAACAAGGCCCGGGAAAACAAAGAACCTGAAAAGAAGCCTGCGGACAACAGGCAGATAAACAGGGCAGGCGGTATCACCAGGATATCCGATCCCGCTCCCCAGATAAAGATAATAAGACATGAGACTCCCAGAACAGAGAGTCCCAGACCCAATATCAATACCAATGAAAGAAACAGGTCACAGGGAGGACGTATAAATGCAAGCGGATCGAGAGAAGGTTCTCAGAAGAGTTCAATCAGTTTTTCGTCTAACAGCCCTTATAATCGCGGCGGTGACAATCGTTCTCAGGGTCCGGGAAGAAATGGAGGGAAGGCAGATAGATCCAAGGCTTCAAATAAGACGTTTATTGCAGGGCCGGGTGCCAAAGAACAGCAAAAAGGACGGGACAGACGAAAGGGAGACCGTCGCAGGGATATAGAGAGGGATGAGGAACAGCTTAAGTCCAAGAAGTTCAATCCCCATGGCTTCCATAAGCCCGAGAAGGTACAGGAGGAAGAGGAAAAGATCAAGGTGATCACCCTTCCCGAGAAGATAACCATCAGGGATCTGGCGGATAAGATGAAGATACAGCCCGCCCAGATACTTAAGAAGATGCTTCTGGAAGGCAAGATGGCTACCCTGAATTCGGAGCTGAGCTATGAGGACGCCGAGAATATCGCCATCGAATATGACATCATCTGTGAGATGGAAGAAAAGGTGGATGTGATCGCAGAGCTCCTCAAAGAGGAAGAAGAGGATGAAAAACTCCTTAAGAAGCGTCCTCCCGTAGTCTGTGTAATGGGTCACGTAGACCATGGTAAAACCTCGCTCCTGGATGCCATCAGACATGCCAATGTCACTGACAGGGAGGCCGGCGGCATCACCCAGCACATCGGTGCTTATACGGTGGATATAAACGGAAACGCCATCACCTTCCTGGATACCCCCGGACATGAGGCCTTTACCGCCATGCGTATGCGCGGTGCCAATTCCACCGATATCGCCATCCTGGTGGTGGCTGCGGACGACGGCGTGATGCCCCAGACTGTGGAGGCCATAAATCATGCAAAGGCAGCAGGCATAGAGATAATAGTTGCGGTAAACAAGATAGATAAGCCCAATTCAAATATAGAGAGGGTAAAACAGGAACTCTCGGAGTATGAGCTGATCCCCGAGGACTGGGGCGGAAGCACGGTCTTTGCCCCCGTATCAGCAAAGACGGGACAGGGTATAAAGGAACTGCTGGAAATGGTCACCCTCACAGCCGACATATTGGAGCTCAAGGCCAATCCCAAGAGAAAGGCCAGAGGTCTGGTGATCGAGGCCCAGCTGGACAAGGGCCGCGGCCCCGTGGCTACGGTGCTGGTACAGAAGGGTACTCTCAAGGTGGGAGATTTCATCGCTGCGGGTGCTACCCACGGAAAGGTCCGTGCCATGCTGGATGACAAGGGCAACAGGGTTAAGGAGGCAGGTCCTTCCATTCCCGTGGAGATCCTGGGTCTCAATGATGTGCCCAATGCAGGTGAGGTATTCATCTGCCACGCAAATGATAAGGATGCAAAGAATTTTGCAGACACCTTTATCGAGCAGAACCGTCTGAAGCTGCTTGAGGATACCAAGCTGCGCATGTCCCTTGACGATGTCTTCTCCCAGATAAAGGAGGGCAATCTCAAGGAACTGAATATCATCGTGAAGGCGGACGTTCAGGGTTCCGTGGAGGCTGTAAAGACCTCACTGTTAAAGCTTTCAAACGAGGAAGTGGTGGTAAAGGTGATCCATTCGGGCGTAGGTGCCATAAACGAATCCGACGTGATCCTTGCTTCGGCTTCAAATGCCATAATCATAGGCTTCAACGTACGTCCCGATGCCACCGCCAAGAATACAGCGGAGTCCGAAGGCGTGGACGTAAGACTTTACAAGGTGATCTATCAGGCCATCGAGGATGTGGAGGCTGCCATGAAGGGTATGCTGGATCCCGTCTTCGAGGAAAAGGTTTTGGGTCATGCGGAGGTGCGTCAGATCTTCAAGGCCTCGGGTGTGGGAAACATCGCCGGTGCCTATGTGCTTGACGGTACCTTTGAGAGGGGCTGCAAAGTCCGCATCTCAAGGCAGGGAGAGCAGATCTTTGAGGGCGACCTGGCATCCCTCAAGAGATTTAAGGACGATGTGAAGGAAGTCAAGGCCGGCTTTGAGTGCGGTCTCGTATTTGAAGGCTTCGGTGAGATGGAAGAGCTGGATATCGTCGAGGCGTACAAGATGGTGGAAGTCCCCAGGTGACAGGCTACATAGTGCGAAGAATCTTGATAGATATGGCATAGCAAAATAATTAAGTATTGGTTAAATGAGAAAAAACAGCATCAAAAATATAAGAGTGAGCAGCGAAGTGCAAAAGGAGCTGTCCAAGATAATCCGTGACGAGGTAAAGGATCCCAGAGTGGGGATGCTCACCTCCGTCACACATGTGGAAGTGGCTCCCGATCTCAAGACCTGCAAGGCATATATTTCTTCCATGGACAAAAACATTTCCGTGGAGGAGACCGTGGGTGCGCTTAAAAAGGCGGAGGGCTTTATCAGGCACTGCCTGGCGGACAGCCTGAATCTGCGGATCACTCCCCATATCACTTTTTTTGCGGATCATTCCATAGAATACGGAGTGACGATGAATAAGCGCATTGAGGATGAGATGGAGCTGATCAGAAACAATCCCGCAGGGGAGGGGACGTCGCCATTGTCATCCTGAGCGGAGCGGAATATGAGCATAGATATAAAAGAGATCGTCAAGGATGCGAAGACCATAGCCATCTCGGGACATGAAAGGCCCGACGGTGACTGTATAGGTTCCACCCTGGCGCTATACAATTACATAAAAAAGATCGTGGCGAAGGACGTGAAGGTAGAGATATTCCTGGATAAGCTGGGCCCCAGGTATTCCTATCTCAAGGGCTATGATGAGGTGGATTCGGTCTTTGGCCGCAGACAGCCCTACGACGTTTTTTTCGGGCTGGATTCATCCACCGTGGACAGGTACGGCAACGCCGGGAAGTATTATGAAAAGGCGGCGGTGACGGTGTGCATAGACCACCATGTGTCCAATCAGGGCTTTGGTACCTACAGGTTTATCGACGGGGATGCCAGTTCCACCGGAGAGCTGGTCTTTCGTCTCATACCGGATGAGGAACTGGATGAGGATATCGCGGTCTGTCTTTACAGCGCCATAATCTCCGATACGGGGGTGCTGAAGTACTCCTGTACTTCACCGGCTACCTTAAAGGCGGTGGCAAGGCTCATCGAATTTGATTTTGATTTTACTTATGTGGTGGACAGAAGCTTCTACGAGAAGACCTATGTCCAGAACCAGCTGCTGGGCAGAGCCCTGGTGGAGAGTGTGAGATTTCTGGAAAACAGGGCGATCTTCACCGTGGTGACAAAGCGGATGCTTAAGTTTTACGATGCGCTCCCCAAGGATCTGGACGGCATAGTGAACCAGCTGCTCCTGACAAAGGGAGTGAGCTGCGCCATACTTTTGTATGAGATGGATGATATGACCTATAAGGTGAGCATGAGATCGGACGATAGTGTGGATGTTTCCAAGATAGCGCTGGTATACGGCGGCGGAGGCCATGTCAAGGCAGCCGGCTGTACCATGAAGGGAACTTCCCACGATGTTATCAATTCCCTTTCGGCGTATATAGAGGCCGAGCTGGATCGAAGTCAGGCTTAACTCAGTTATTCTATTAAGGCAGGTGAATATGGAACTGACCACATTATTGGACATGGCGGGCGGTCTGGGACTTTTCCTCTTCGGAATGAGTCTCATGAGCGAGGGTATAGAAAAAGCTGCGGGCGCAAAGCTCCGCGGTATTCTGGAGGTTTTTACCAAAAACCGTTTTGTGGGTATGCTGGTGGGTGTGATCTTTACCGCCATCGTTCAGTCATCTTCGGCATGTACGGTGCTGATAGTGACCTTTGTCAACTCCGGGCTCATGACCCTGTATCAGGCGGCAGGTCCTATCTTCGGCGCGAATATAGGTACCACCGTGACTGCACAGCTGGTATCCTTTAATCTTTCAAAATATGCTCCCCTGTTTCTCTTTGTGGGAGTCATCACCATGACCGCGGTAAAAAACAATACGGTTAAGAAATGGGCTGAGGTCCTTGCGGGCTTCGGTATACTGTTTCTCGGTCTTTCCATGATGAGTTCCGCCATGGGCTGTATAAAGGATTCGAAGACAGTGATCGATATGCTCTCATCCCTGTCAAGCCCTGTGATGGCGCTTATACTGGGAACTGCGCTGACAGCGCTGGTCCAGTCATCATCGGTGACCGTAGCCATCATATTGCTGATGGCCAATCAGGGGCTTCTGGAGCTTAACATCTGTATGTTCATGATACTGGGTTGCAATATCGGTGCCTGTGCTTCCGCCATGCTTGCGGGCTTCACCGGCAGGAAGGATGCAAAGAGGACGGCCCTGATCCACCTTCTGTTCAACATAATAGGAACCGTGATAATGTGCATCATCCTGGCTCTTTTCATGGACCAGGTCCTGAACATTCTGTGGAGCTTCTCCGCAAATCCCGGGCGCGTGGTGGCAAATGCCCATCTCGCCTTTAAGGTGGTGCAGGTCATGCTGCTTTTGCCCTTCTCCGACAAGATAGTGGACCTGACCTATCTGCTGGTGCCCGGCGAGGACGATTCCGTGGGATACAGAGCCACATACCAGCTTCAGTACATCGGTGCAAAAAATATGTTTTCACCTGCCACCGCGGTGGTGGAGGCATCCAAGGAGCTGGACCGTATGGGAGCCCTGGCCTGTGAGAACCTGAACCGTTCCATGAACGCCCTCATCACTCTGGACCAGGATGATATAGAGGAGGCCTATGCCGTGGAGAAAAACATAGACTTCCTGAATCACGCCATCACCGACTATCTGGTAAAGATAAACCAGACGGGACTTCCCGTGGAGGATACAAAGAGCATCGGCAATCTTTTCCATGTAGCCAATGATATAGAGAGGATCGGTGATCACGCGGAAAACATAGCCGACAGCGCCGTAATGCGAAAAGAGCAGAATATAAACATCTCGCCCCAGGCACAGAGGGAGCTGGGAGAGATACTGGATATGGTGAACGACATCCTGAATTATTCCATGCATATGTTCTCCACCGGTGATGACTCAAAGCTGGAAGACATAGTCAGGCTGGAGGAAGCCATAGACAGAAAGGAACGCCAGCTTCAGAACGCCCATGTGGAAAGGCTGGCCAGAAACGAATGTACCCCAGAGGCGGGCATGATCTTTTCCGATATCGTGTCGGGCCTGGAACGGGTGGGGGATCACGCCATGAATATAGCCATAGCCACTCTTGATGAGGAAGAACAGATAGCGGTCCATAACCTGAAGAAGAAGATACAGGCTGAGGAATGAGATCAAGATATGTAACGGGAACAGTGCTGTTTTTTATGACGGTGCTGTTACTTGTATTAAAACCGAATAACGCTTATGCCAGATGTCACCTTATGATCTCTGCCGGCGCCGGCGCGGTGCTGGACACGGATGAGGCGCTTTTTGCCGGGGATGACATTTTGGGAGATGTGGCCGGAGAGGCTGTAAATGAGCAGCATGTGACGGCACAGCAGACCATGGATGAGATAGAGGGCGTGGTGGAAAAGATACCTGAGGGCGCCGTCATATCCGATGAAGAGCTTCACCGGAGGGAAGCTCTCGCTCTGGTTGAGGGAACCGCCGTGGATGACGGTACCATAGCCGGCTATGTGAATCTGGGAATAGCGAAGGTGGACAACTGGCTGAACGTCAGGGAGAAACCGGGAGAGGATGCGGAACTGGTAGGAAAGATGCCCAAGAACGCGGGCTGTGAGATCCTGGAACAGGAGGGGGAATGGTCCCATATCAAGTCCGGAAAGGTGAACGGCTGGTCTAAGACGGAATTCCTTTATACCGGTGACGAAGCACGGAAAAAGGCCGAAGAAGTCATCACCCTCATGGCCACGGTCACCACTACCACGCTTTATGTCAGGGAACAGCCCACTACCGAGTCGGCGGTCATCACCATGGTGCCCATGGAAGAGGAACTGGAGGTCTCAGAGGACCTGGAGGGCTGGGTAAAGATAACCATAGACGATGATGAAGGTTATATCTCAAAGGATTATGTGAGTCTGGCCAAGAAGCTTGAAAGAGCGGTTACCATGAAGGAACTGAAGTATGGCCAGGGTGTATCCGACGTGAGAGTTTCCATGGTCAACTATGCTAAACAGTTCCTGGGCAACAGGTATGTCTGGGGCGGCACCAGTCTGACCAAGGGAACCGACTGCTCAGGCTTTACCATGGGCATATACAGAAAATACGGTATATCCCTGCCCCGTGTATCCAGGTCTCAGGCTACCGTGGGTACAAAGATCACTGTGAACGACCTGAAGCCGGGTGACCTGGTATTCTACGGCAAGGGCAGCTATATCAATCATGTGGCCATGTATATTGGCGGCGGGCAGATCATCCATGCGTCCAATCCAAGGAGCGGCATCAAGATCAGCAATGTAAGATACCGTACGCCCATCACCTGCAGAAGGATAATCAAGGATTGAAAATAAAGATCAGGGATCCCGAAGGAGCCCTGATCTTTTTTCGCGATATGTCAATAAAATCACATGTATCAAAACGTATTTTTTACAGTATTTTGGCATCATAGTTAAGGAGGTTTATATGAGAAGACAAAGCAGATTTCTGGCCGGGCTTTTATCTTTAGCCATGGTGGTGGCGAACTTTTCCGTTCCCGTGACGGCAGCTGAGCTGACGGAGGATGACGCAAGGATCGAGACTGCCGTGGAAGCCGAAGAGGTTTCCGAGGCCGTGGAGATATCGGGTTGTGAGGAGGATGTCATCGCTGAGGAGGATGTCATCACCGATGAGGTTGTATCTGAGGAAGTCGGTGGAGCTGAGACTTTTGCAGAGGATGAAGAAGATACCGAAGAAAAGACCGAAGAGGATATCAACGGTATGATCGGTGATCCCGCAAATGACACACTGATCTATGTCAGAAGCACATCTGAGCTTAAAAGGGCCATAGAGGCTGCAAAATCGGGGGAAGTTGTGACTATTCTCGCCCTTGATCCTTATGATATGGAAAATGATGAGGATTATACCATATCATCAAATGAAGTCATCACCATTCCCGGTGGCAAGACCATCGAAATTCAGGTCATGACGGAGCGATTCCTCAGTTTTGACAATGATGAACTTAAGGAGCTCGCCGCAAAGGAGGCGGATATCAAGGATTATCCATCGGCATCCATTGTGGTTGAAAGCGGTGCAAAGTTCGGGATATGCAGTGCAGGCCAGGAAGATGTGGAGACCAGGATCAACATCGTTAACAAGGGAACTCTCTTAGTCGGAACGCTTAATAAGAAGCTGGCTGTCGTTCCCTTTAAGGGCGCAGCTATCACCAATGAGAGCGGGGCCACGGCCAGACTGACGGGTGGAGATTTTTATTCTTCTGACGGCGAGAGTGCAGTCATCGTCAATAACGGTACCATGGTCATGGATGATATCATTGTCAGCGCGGGTGAAACGGGTGCCCTTGGCGGTGACAGGTTTGCGGTGGTAAATAAGGGTGACCTTATTGTGGAGGACTGCTTTATCTTAGAAGGTGAAACCTATGAGGAAACGAAGGATGATGAGACCGCATACAGATACTGCTACGGCATTCTGAATGACAAGGAGGCTTCAAAGCTCACAGTCAGGGGCGCTGCTCTTATCAGCAGCATATACAATAATTCAACCCTCAGTGTGGGAACAGAGAATGATGAAATGTTTTTCGATACCTATGTGGGCGAAATCTACGCCTTCAATGACTCCAATACCGTGATCCACACGGCTAATGTGGAGCTTGTGGATATGGTCACGGACAGGGCTAAAAAGTCTGTTTTCACATCCGGCAATGTCACTCTGGTGGGCGGCGAGATCGAAGAACTGTATTTCGGGAATGTCCTTCCCATACTCACAACAGGCAAGGTGACTGACCTGAGACATGAGATATATGATGAGGAAGCAAAGGCTGTGATCACGGATCCGGATCCCACCACGCTTTATTTCAGGGGCTATTCGGCAGAAGGACCCAAGCTGCTTGAAAAGAAGCCTGCATTCCGTGTTTATGACGAGAAGAAGGATGATTCTTCAAACTGGGAATATAAGGGAACAAAGTATGTGGTTGCCGAGTACATAACAAACGGCGTTCCCTATTATCACGGAGCGATCCTGGATATGGATAAGACTCCCTATCAGGTGAAAAGGTTTATTGACGGGGAATATTATCCCATATCCAGCCTTGACGATCTGAAAAGGGCTGCAGTTTCGGATAATTCCGCCGTTTACTATCTGACTGACGATATTGAGGTGACCGAGCCCGTGACTTTCACATGTCCGGAGGTGGTCATCCTGGACGGGCTGTATGATGAAGAAACTTATGAGTACGTTCTCGATGATGAGGGTAATCCCATCCGGGGCGACTTCATCTTTACCGGTACAGGTTCGTTTACCATAGAGGAAAATTCCTATGCGGAGATCCATGCCGTATTGATCGCCACCAGTGAAAAAGAGGCAGTTACAAATTCTCTTCTGACCAATAAGGGTACAGTCCTGATAGATGAGATCGAAGCGGCATATACCACCAAGCCTCTTGTGGAGAATTTTGGGAGTTTTGCGTCTTTCGGTGATATAAGCGCTTATCAGGCACAGGCAACCATGCTCGTCAATACCGAAAAAGGAACAGCCGTTATCGCGGAGGATATTTATAACGCGGAGGCTAAGGCTTCCATGATCGATAATTCCGGGAATATGCTTCTTTACACCGAAGAAGAAGATCCTTATATCAATATACTGGTACAGGAACCCTTCACCGATGAGAACGATGAGGATGTCAAAGGCGTGACCGCCGTCAAAAACAGCGGAGTGCTGTATGTGCAGGATGTGTCTGTGGAAAACCTGGTTGAGGACAGCCTGGTAGTGGATAACCAGGGAACGCTGGAAATAAATGAAGGAAATGAAGAAGCTGAATATGCTCCCGCCACATCCACCATCGAGGGCAGTGCAAAGGGAACCACTGCAGTTCTCAATAACGGAGCAAAAGCATCCTTCGTTATGAACGGCGGATCTGTTAACGCCTATAAATATGATACGGATGACGAGCAGGATAAGGCTTCATCCTATGCCATAGTCTATACGGACAATGAGCCCGTGATCACGAGAGGTACCGTAAACGGATCCAGAAGCGATCTGAACCATGTCCTTCATAAATTTGATGAAGAAGGCAATATCACAGATGAAACGGAAAGCGCTGTATGCGGTTCGGCTGTTGTAAAGAAGGATGGCACTACGGGTTACTTCAAGGATACGAATGCCGAAGGGGCCACCGCCATCGATTCCAGGAACGCAGGCGTGATCAAAGACGGTGAGATCCCCTACCGTACAAAGGTCCGGGTGAATGAGCGCTATGCATATCTGCTCATGGAAAAGGGCGAATCGGTGCTCTATACAAGAAACAGGGATCTGAATGAAGGTTATGCGTTCATTCTCACACTGGAGAAGAATACCTTCGGCGTTCCCGAAGAGGATATGTTTGAATACCGTTCAACTGATCCGGCTGTGGCAGTGGTAAAGGAAGTGACAGCAGCACAGTATGATCCCGAGAATTACAACGATGATTCAAATAAGGATCTTATGGATACAAAGGTTAAGGTCATCGAAGCCGTGGGTACCGGCATGGCTACCATCAAGGTAAGGAGCAGGCTTTCCGGAAATGAGGATTACCTTGTGATCGAATCCGTGGCCAAGGGTATGAGAGAGCAGATCGTGGCCGAGAGCTATGATGTGAACCTGGCTACTCCGGATATTACGGTAAATGCATATCAGAAGCAGACCTCCGTAAAGGTTGACTGGCGTATTAAGGATTATGAAAAGGTTACGGGCGCTTATGATCTTGCAAACAATTTCTATCCCGAATATGTTTATGTGACAGGATCCGATCAGGCTACGTCCGTTGATTTTGCCAAGTACTTCAGCTATGATGTCATGTTGAGAAAGGACGGCACCACAAAGACCTATGATCTGGACCTGTATACGATCCCTACGCAGAACATGGACAGTACTTATCTGGCCCAGGATGAAATGTCCGGCCTTGAAGGACTGAACGTGACACTGGTAGTGAAAAATGTGGTCTCCAGGAAAACGCTGGAGATAAGGGCTAACCAGAAACTGAACATAAAGGTGGACCAGAAGGCTCCTGCCGTCAAGCTTTCTAAGGCCACGGTGAATTCGGCATACACAGAGGGCTTTGATCCTGCAAGGGTAGCCCTCAGTGATCATGTGATCGAGCCTGAAGTCTGGGGTGAGATCTCGGAAGTGGGACTTCCCGCAGCCACCAGGGACTTTACATATGTGGGCGGTGATATGATCGGATATACAGGTCCGGCAAAGGGAGGCTCTTACAAGATTCCTGTGCAGGTAAGACTGCAGGATTATTACGGCACATACGATACCACGCTCAATGTCCGTGCGAAGGCTGTCTTCCCCAAGGTTTCCCTTGATAAGAAAAAGGTTACCGTGATCCCTGAGGCAGGGGATTACAGTAATATATTTTTGACGCTTCAGGGAAACAAAAAGACCGGCTATGACATTGGTTATATAGATGATATCCGGGTCATTAACGGTTACCGTTCCAAATTTGAAGTTGGAGAGGTGGGCTTCGGCTGGTTTACACTGGTACCCAGAGAAAAGGTGGAAAAGAATGAAAAGCTCACTATTGCGGTTTCCTACTATGGCATTAAAAAGAATAAGGGTAAGACTCATACCACTTTGCTCAAACTTAACGTAAAGGCCCTGGATCCTTCGAAACTCAAGGTGAAGGCGATCAAAGATGCCATCAGTCCTCTGTATGCAAAACAGGAAGAACTTCCCGAAGGGTCTTCGTCTGCTCCGGCCATGGAAACCTTGTCCCCCGGATTTATCGCATGGGAATCAGCCGGCGTTGACGTGGATCTGACAAACATATATTATGTGGTGACTTCCCTTGACGGAAAGTCTTATGTGACATCCTCCGATACTTATGATGAAAACACTTATTTTGACGGCGTGTCTCCTTACAATGTGGCTTATGTCTATGCTACAGACAAGCTTACCCCCAAGGATAAGTATGTGAGCGTACAGGTCAGCATGTATGATGCTTCCAATACGCAGCTGGGCAAGAGCACAGTGGTAAAGATCCCTGTTAATTCCGGAGAATGCACGGTCAATCCCCTTAAGAGCGTTAACATAGATCTGACAAAGCAGTTTACCTTTAATACTTCGCCGCTCACCAAGGCAAAGGGCTACATACGCAGCGTTATCGCACCCGACACCGAATCATTCAATGAAGGATTTTATCCCAAGGCCATAGGAGAGAATAGGGCGTTGAACTACGAGCTGGATGTATTTGCCTATAATTCAACTGCCTTAAAAGTGGCTAACGGGACCATACTCAGGGCTGTGGACTACAAGGGCTCACCTTTCTTTAATATCATTACCGATGCAAACAAGCTCTATGTCATCACCAATCATGATGCTCTGGCGGCAGGGCTTATCAAGCCGGGCTGCAGTTATACCATGGATCTGCTCTTTGAATCACCCGGCGGCAATCAGATAGTGCCTCTTGTGGTAAACATAGCGGACATAAAGAGCGCGAAGGTGACCGGCGTGGCGTTTGATGATCTGTCGGCCATGACCTCATATGCCAGGGCACGTATCGGCATCCGTACCGAGGTACCTTACTATGGACTCAGGATCAAGGAAGTGACCTGTGACTCACCTGAGTTTGAGATCAGTGCGTTTACGGATTATGAACCCGGAAATGAAAGCGATGAACTGACCTTAGCATCACAGTATATTGACGAGGGCAGCAGCACCGAGACTGACGGCAGTGAAGTGGCAAGACCCAATTCCGGTTATGCTGACGGTGAAGATTACAACTACTTCTTCCTGACCTGGAAGGATAACAAGCCTTCGGCCGTAAAGAACGGTGTGGTCAAGGTCAACCTGACTGTAACCTACACCTGCGGCCTTCAGGCCAAGGTGGCGGTTCCTGTAAATGTGTACGGCGTCATCACAAAATAAGCCGATCTTCATATGGGCGTGATGTGAACTTACTCCCGGCGGTCTTACCGCCGGGAGTTTTATTTTGTTCTTGTATAATCCGCTGTTAAATGGTATAATTTTTAATCGAGGTGAACACACCCGTTATAAGTGTGTGTTGCCGGACACTATTATTTTCAAAGCTTCATGGCTTTGAACGGTTTTTGAGGGAGGTTTATTATGGATGATTACAGTAGTTACTCTGATGCCGGTGCGGGTATTGCGGCCTTAATAGGCGGTATGGGTATTGTATTTTACCTGGTCTTGCTGGTTGTCTTCGTTCTGATCATCATTGCGATGTGGAAGATTTTTGACAAGGCAGGTGAAGCCGGGTGGAAGGCTCTGATACCTTATTACAATTCATATGTTCTTTTTCAGATTTCCTGCGGTAACGGCTGGCTGTTCCTTATCACCCTGCTGTTTCCCCCTTTCCTCTACTGGCAGCAGTGGAAGCTGTGCCAGGCTTTTGATAAGGGAGTGGGATTCTTTATACTGATGCTGTTTTTGCCGCCTGTGGCATATCTTATGTTAGGTTTCGGCGATGCCGACTATATAGGGCCCCAGTAATTAAATCAAAATGCCGACGGAGGCTCACCTTTAACGGGTGAGCCTCTTTCATAGGATGACAGAGCCGGCTTGTTTTTCAGTTGATCGGGAGAAGTGTATTATGAAACTGATGTTCATAGGTGCAGACCATGAGGTGACGGGCAGCTGCCATTATCTTGAGGCCTGTGGCAAGAATATACTGGTAGACTGCGGTATGGAACAGGGCAGCGATGCCTTTGAGAACGCACAGCTGCCGGTGCCTGCAGCCGAGATAGATTATATACTGCTGACCCATGCCCATATAGACCATTCGGGGCTTTTGCCTCTGCTCACAGCCCAGGGCTTTAAGGGACAGGTCTTTGCCACTCCGGCTACCTGCGATCTGGCGGACATCATGTTGAGAGACTCGGCTCATATCCAGACCTTTGAGGCCGAATGGCGCAACCGTAAGGCAAAGCGTTCCGATGCCATCGGAGAATACGAACCCCTCTACACCATGGAGGATGCGGTAAACGCCATCAGGCTTCTGGTTCCCTGTCCCTACGATAAACGGATCAATATCTTTACCTCCCTGGATGAGACGGAGGGGATAGATATCAGGTTTACGGATGTGGGACATCTGCTGGGATCTTCGGCCATAGAGGTGTGGGTATCCGAGACGGAGAGCTACAATGACGGAAACAACGACGGGGAACCGGAGACCATATCCAAAAAGATAGTCTTCTCCGGAGACGTGGGCAATATTAACCAGCCCCTTATCAGGGACCCCGGAACCATAGATGAGGCGGACTATATCCTGATAGAGTCCACCTACGGAGACAGGCTCCATCCTGCGGAGCGGGAGGACTATGTCACCAGGCTGGCTGCCATTTTGCAGGAGACCTTTGACCGGGGCGGAAATGTGGTGATCCCTTCCTTTGCGGTGGGACGTACCCAGGAGCTTCTGTACTTCCTGCGTCAGGTCAGAGGCAAGAGACTGGTGAGGGGGCATGAGACCTTCCGGGTCTATGTGGATTCGCCCCTGGCTGTGGAGGCCACCGGCATTTTTGACAAAAACAAGATGGACTGTTTTGACGAAGAGGCCATGGCACTGGTGAAAAAGGGGATAAATCCCATTTCCTTTCCGGGGCTGACTCTTTCCATCACCTCCGATGAATCAAAGGAGATAAACTTTATCGAAGAACCCAAGGTGATCATATCCGCTTCGGGTATGTGCGAAGCGGGGCGTATCAGACATCATTTAAAGCACAACCTCTGGAGACCGGAGTGTACCATCCTTTTTGTGGGCTATCAGGCTAACGGCACTATGGGACGGGCCCTGGTGGAGGGCACGAAGGAGGTCAGGCTTTTCGGCGAGACCATAGAGGTGAGGGCGAAGATCATGCAGCTGGCGGGTATCAGCGGCCATGCCGACAGGAAGGGGCTCATTGACTGGCTGCACGGCTTTAAGAAGAGGCCTTCTCATGTGTTTGTGGTCCATGGTGAAGACAGTGTCTGCGATATTTTTGCCCAGGGTATAAAGACGGAATTCGGTTATGACGTGTCAGCTCCCTTTTCCGGCAGTGTGTACGATCTGGGGCTCAACAGATATGTGAAGGAGGCTGTGGGCGTCAGAGTAGCACCTAAGGGTGTTAAAAAGACCGTTTCCGCTGTTTACAGGAGATTCCTGGCTGCTGCGGAAAGGCTCCTTGCCGTTGTCAAGAAGTCAGACGGGCTGGCTAACAAGGATATGGCCCGGTTCGCAGACCAGATCAGTAACCTTTGTGATAAGATAGAGCATTAGTCGATAATGGTATACATGAAACCTTAGAAAGAAGGAAAAAGTTCGATGCAGGATAAGATTCTTTTATTCATACCCATGTATAACTGCGAAAAGCAGATCACCCGTGTGCTTGACCAGCTCACCGACGAGGTGTGCTCATACCTTGGCGAGGTCATCGTCGTAAACAACAGGAGTACGGATAACGGCGAGGATGCGGTGCTGGACTATCTGGAGCAGACGCCGCCGAAGGTGAAGGTGAAACTGCTGCGCAATGATGAGAATTACGGCCTGGGCGGTTCGCATAAGGTGGCCTTTGACTATGCGCTGGAGCACGGTTTTGACTATGTGATCGTGCTTCACGGAGACGACCAGGGTGATATAGGAGATCTGCTCCCTTACCTTCGGACCGGATCCTACCGGCGTTTTGACTGTTTTTTGGGAGCCCGCTTCATGAAGGGTTCATCCCTGAAGGGGTATTCCGCATTCCGCACCTTCGGGAACAGGGTTTATAACATCCTCTTTTCCTTTGTCTGCGGGATAAAGATAAGGGATCTGGGCTCAGGCCTTAATATGTATAAGACCGAGATATTTGAGAGCGGGTTTTATGAGAAGTACCCCGACAATCTTATGTTCAACTACTGCATGATCATGGGTTCCTGCCATTTTGGCCACAGGGTCTGTTTTTTCCCCGTATCATGGCGGGAGGATGATCAGGTGTCCAATGTGAAGATGACAAGCCAGGCTTTAAGGGTCCTTGGGCTGCTTCTGGATTTTGCCATGAACAAAAGTGCTTTTGTGCGCGCTGAGCACCGGGACAAGGTGATAGACGATTACAGCGCGAACCTTATAAGGAGAGTATGATAGAAGAAGGAGGTTATATATTATGAGTAACAAGGAAATCGATTGGAGTAATCTGGGCTTTGGATATATTCAGACCGATTACAGGTATGTGTCCAGGTATAAGGACGGAAAATGGGACGAGGGTGCTGTCATTACCGATCCCGATATCGTCCTTAGCGAGTGTGCCTGTGTGTTCCAGTATGCACAGACCTGTTTTGAGGGTCTTAAGGCATACAGGACCCAGGACGGCAGGATCGTGTGCTTCAGGCCCGACCTGAATGCGGAGCGTATGGCTGATACGGCGAAGAGACTGGTGATGCCGCCCTTCCCCGAGGACCGTTTTGTGGACGCCGTTAAAAAGGTGGTAAAGGCCAACGCGGATTTCGTTCCGCCTTTCGGTACCGGAGCTACTCTTTATTTAAGACCCTTTATGATGGGAACCAATCCCGTTATAGGCGTAAAGCCTGCCGATGATTTCGAGTTCAGGATTTTTGCCACTCCCGTGGGTCCTTATTTCAAGGGCGGTGCAAAGCCCATTACCATCAAGGTCTCCGATTACGACAGAGCGGCACCTCACGGCACAGGAAATATAAAGGCCGGCCTTAACTATGCCATGAGCCTATATCCCATAACCGTAGCCCATGAAGAGGGCTTTGCGGAAAACATGTATCTGGATGCAGCCACCAGGACTAAGGTAGAGGAGACCGGCGGCGCCAACTTTATATTCATAACAAAGGACGGCACTCTGGTAACACCCAAGTCGGACAGCATACTTCCTTCCATAACCCGTCGTTCCATCTGCTATGTGGCTGAGCACATACTGGGTATGAAGGTGGAACACAGAGAGGTTGAATTCTCAGAGGTTAAGGATTTTGCGGAGTGCGGTCTGTGCGGTACGGCTGCAGTCATCTCTCCCGTGGGCAGGATAGTGGATCACGGAAAAGAGATCAGCTTCCCCGCAGGCATGGATGAGATGGGACCTGTAACCAAAAAACTCTATGATACACTCACGGGCATCCAGCAGTGCAGACTGGACGCTCCGGAGGGCTGGATAGTGGAAATAGACTGATCATGCGGATCTGGGTTAAGCTGTTTAAGGAAAACAGGCTGATCAGAGATACTATGATCATTGACAACGGCGGGGACACCAGGACGCATAAGGTGTTCTCTGCCGTTGAAAAATGCTGTGCCGAATTTGACATACAAAAGCCTATCTGGCTGGAGGTCAATATCAGGGATTTTCAAAAATTTTCCCGGTGCAGATTTTATCAGGATTCATTCATAGAGCAGATCGATTTTGATTACATGGACTTTCATTTGATAGAAGAAGATTAGGACAGAAAATAATGAAAGCATATTTGATACTGGAAGATAAAACCATTTATGAGGGAACCGCCATCGGAGCGGACAGGACAGTCATCAGTGAGATAGTCTTTAACACGTCCATGGCAGGCTACCCCGAGGTACTCACCGACCCGTCATACGCGGGGCAGGCGGTGTGCATGACCTATCCCCTTATCGGTAATTACGGCATATGTACCGATGATCTGGAATCAGAGCAGCCATGGCCGGATGCTTTGATCGTCAGGGAGCTTTCTCCCACATATTCAAATTTCAGAGCAGACATGTCGCTGGAAGATTTTCTCAATAAATATGAGGTTCCGGGTATAGCCGGGATAGACACCAGGGATCTGACAAAGCGCCTGAGAGAGAAAGGCACCATGAACGGCATGATCACCCGCAACGGGGATTTTGACATGGATGAGGTGGTGAAGCGGCTGAAGGAATATACCCCTGCAGGCGTGGTGATGAAGACTACCACCAAAGAGATCTATGAGGTGGGGGCAGCGAAGGATCTGTCCGAAAACGGACCTCTGGGAGGAGCCGCGGTTTTTGACAGGGCCGCCTTCGAAGCAGGGAAAAAAGAACCGGCGCCGGCGACTGTCAGGGAGCTTAACGGCTGCGGTCTTAAGGTCGCCCTCATGGATTTCGGTGCAAAGAAAAACATAGGAAAGTCCCTGGCGGCAAGAGGCTGTGAGGTGACGGTATATCCGGCGGATACGGACGCCGACAGGGTGCTGGCGGATAAGCCCGACGGCATCATGCTCTCAAACGGCCCCGGGGATCCCAAGGAGTGTACCGGGATCATAGAAGAGGTGAAGAAACTGGCCCGGAGCGGCGTACCCATTTTTGCCATCTGCCTGGGACACCAGATCATGGCTCTGGCCCACGGTTTCGATACCTACAAGCTTAAATACGGACACAGAGGCGGCAACCATCCCGTAAAGGATCTCCAGACAGGCCGTGTATACATCACCTCCCAGAATCACGGATACGTGGTGGATACCGATACCATAGACCCCGGGGTGGCTGTCCCCGCCTTTATTAACGTAAACGATAAGACCAATGAGGGACTGCGTTATCTGGGGGAGAATATCTTCACCGTGCAGTTCCATCCCGAGGCCTGTCCGGGTCCTCAGGATTCATCGTATCTTTTTGACAGATTCATAGATATGATGCGTGCTTGACCGGATAAGATAACTACAGGATGATTTTTTGAATAAGAGATCCTTAAGGACATACAGAAGAAGGATCTTTGCAGGAAGAGAAAATGCCCAAGAATCCAGAGATAAAAAAAGTAATGGTGATAGGCTCAGGCCCCATAGTGATAGGCCAGGCCGCAGAATTTGACTATGCAGGCACCCAGGCTTGTCGGTCCCTCAAGGAAGAGGGAGTGGAGGTGGTGCTGGTGAATTCCAACCCCGCCACCATAATGACCGACGCCGATATAGCGGATGAGGTGTATATAGAACCGCTGACGGTGGAGGTGCTTAAGCGCATCATCGAAAAGGAAAGACCCGACAGCGTGCTTCCCACTCTGGGAGGCCAGGCCGGCCTTAACCTGGGAATGGAGCTGGAAGAGCGGGGTATTCTGAAAGAGTACGGAGTAAAGCTTCTGGGTACTACGGCAGCCACCATCAAAAAGGCGGAGGACAGGCTGGAGTTCAAGGAGACCATGGAAAAGATAGGTGAGCCCTGCGCTCCTTCTCTGGTGGTGGAAAATCTTCAGGACGGAATAGACTTTGCAGAGAAGATAGGCTATCCCGTGGTGCTGAGACCTGCTTATACCCTGGGAGGTTCAGGCGGCGGCATAGCCCATAACAGGGCCGAGCTTGAGGATATACTGGCCAACGGACTGAGGCTGTCCAGAGTGAGCCAGGTGCTGGTGGAGCGCTGCATCGCCGGCTGGAAGGAGATCGAATATGAGGTCATGAGAGACGGCGCGGGAAACTGCATCACCGTCTGCAACATGGAAAACATAGACCCGGTGGGAGTCCACACCGGAGACTCCATAGTGGTGGCCCCTTCCCAGACCCTGTCGGACAAGGAATATCAGATGCTGAGATCATCGGCACTTAATATCATAGACGAACTGCAGATAACGGGAGGCTGCAACGTGCAGTTTGCCCTTCATCCCACCTCCTTTGAATACTGTGTCATAGAAGTGAATCCCAGAGTGTCCAGATCCTCTGCCCTTGCATCCAAGGCCACGGGCTATCCCATAGCAAAGGTGAGTGCAAAGATCGCTCTGGGTTATAATCTGGATGAGATAGAAAATGCCATAACAAAGAAGACCTACGCTTCCTTTGAACCGGCCCTTGACTATTGTGTGGTAAAGATCCCCAGGCTTCCCTTTGACAAGTTCATCACCGCAAAGAGGACTCTCACCACCCAGATGAAGGCTACCGGTGAGGTCATGAGTATCAGCGACAGCTTTGAAGGGGCGCTGATGAAGGCCATCAGATCCCTGGAGCAGCACGTGGACTGCCTGAGGAGCGTGGATTTTTCCAACCTGACAAAGGAGGAACTGTACAAGCGTCTTACCAGGGTGGATGACCTGCGGATCTATGTGATCGCCCAAGCCTTAAGGATGGGTATAACCGCTCAGGAGATCCATGACATCACCATGGTGGATGTCTGGTTCATAGATAAGATAAGGATCCTGACCGAGATGGAAGAGCGGCTCACAAAGGAGCCTCTCACAAAGGAACTGATAGCCGAGGCAAAGCGTCTGGAATTCCCCGACTGTGTCATCGGACGGCTCACGGGTAAGGCGGAGGAAGAGATAAAGCAGTTCAGAAAAGATCAGGGGATCAGGGCCGCCTTTAAGATGGTGGATACCTGTGCGGCAGAATTTGCCGCCATGACTCCTTATCTTTATTCCGTATTCGGCTCCTTTGACGAGAGTGGTGAGCTTCCGCCTACAGGCAAGGATAAAAAGGTTCTGGTACTGGGCTCCGGCCCCATCAGGATAGGCCAGGGTATCGAGTTTGACTATTGCTCGGTACACGCCACCTGGGCTTTTGCCGAGGAGGGGTATGAGACCATAATCGTAAATAATAATCCTGAGACTGTGTCCACGGATTTTGATATTGCCGACAAGCTGTATTTTGAGCCGCTGACACCGGAGGATGTGGAAAACATAGTGGAGGTGGAAAAGCCTGACGGCGCCGTGGTCCAGTTCGGCGGACAGACAGCTATCAAGCTGACCGAGCACCTGATGAAGATGGGTGTTCCCATTCTTGGCACAAAAGCTGAGGATGTGGATGCGGCCGAGGACAGGGAGCTCTTTGATGAGATCCTTCAGCAGACACAGATCCCCAGAGCTGCGGGAGGCACTGTCTTTACCGAAGAAGAGGCGAAGGAAGTGGCGGGTAACCTGGGATATCCCGTGCTGGTGCGTCCTTCCTATGTCCTGGGGGGCCAGGGTATGCGCATCGCCAACAATGACGAGGAGATCACCGAGTTTATCAGGATAATAAACCGTTACGCCCAGGATCATCCCATCCTGGTGGATAAATATCTCCAGGGAAAAGAGATCGAGGTGGACGCCGTCTGTGACGGGACCGACATCCTGATCCCCGGTATCATGGAGCACATAGAGAGGACCGGAGTGCATTCGGGGGATTCCATATCCGTCTATCCCGCCATGACCATATCCCATAAGGTGAAGGAGACCATAGCGGATTATACTGCCAGGCTGGCAAGGGCCCTGCATGTGAAGGGCCTTATAAACATACAGTTTATCGCGGTGGGGGATGATGTGTATGTGATCGAGGTGAATCCCAGATCCTCAAGGACCGTTCCCTATATCTCAAAGGTGACGGGTATACCTATTGTGGATCTGGCCACGAAGGTGATCATAGGAAAGAGCATAAGGCAGTTGGGCTACGAGCCGGGACTTCAAAAGGAAGCGGATTACGTGGCGATCAAGATGCCGGTATTTTCCTTTGAAAAGATATACGGGGCCGAGATATCCCTGGGACCTGAGATGAAGAGCACGGGAGAGTGCCTGGGTATCGCAAAGAACTTTGACGAGGCTCTGTACAAGGCCTTCATAGGCGCCGGCATCGAGCTGCCCAAACATAAACAGGTCATCATTACCGTCAAGGATTCCGACAAGGGCGAAGTGATAGACATAGGCCGCAGATTTGAGAAGCTGGGATATAAGATATACGCCACCCGTTCCACAGCCCAGGTACTTAAGGACAACGGAGTGCATGCCAGAAAAGTAAACAAGATAAACCAGGAGTCGCCTACGGTCATGGATCTGATCCTGGGTCACAGGATAGATCTGGTGGTGGATACCCCCACCCAGGGACGTGACAAGCACAGGGACGGATTTTTGATAAGACGTGTATCCATAGAGACGGGAATACACTGTCTTACCTCCCTGGACACGGTATCTGCCCTGCTCACCAGCATGGAGAGCGCACATGATAAGCTTACGGTGATAGATATCGCTACCGTAAAAAGAAGGTGACTTTTTCTGACCCGAGAATTGTGATATAATGGTTTTATGAACCGGATCAAGTCATTCATAAAAAACAATACAGACACTTTCAGACTGATGGCACTGCTGATTTTGATAGTAGTATTGCTGTTTGTGTTTCATGTTGTCTCTTTTTACCGGATGGCGCAGGTAGAGATCAGGGATGATATGAAGCAGGATGTGAAAGTGGCTGCCGGTATTTTCGACAGGCGCATATCCGATCTGGGACAGCTTGCCAGACAGGGCGCGCTCTCCATAGCCAGAGTGAGCGAGGAACATGATTCGGTTGAGTTCGCCGCCACGAAGCTGCTGGATACTTATACCTCCGTCTACCAGTTCAAGGACTGCTATTTTGTGACGGCCGATAATAAAATGTATATGCATAACGGCCAGCTCATTCCCGTCAGCGATGAGCAGATGGAAAGCATCTGGTCGGATGAAGATGCCCCCGATACTTATAAGCTGTTGTCTGGAATGGGGATAGGGGGTTCCGGCTTTTATCTGGCGTCCCCTTCCTATGCAGGTGATAAAAAGATCGGATATTTTCTCGGCGGTCTGGTGCTGTCTGACAGTTTTAAGGAGGAAGCGGCTTCTTTCATGGAGCTTGATTCCAATCTCTTTATCATCGATGCAAACGGCAATGTTATGGCCGAGATAGACAAGGCCGAAGACGACAGGTTTTACGATCTTAAGAATCTTTATTCCTATATGACAGGGGGATATATAGTCGATTCCGACGAGCCCCTTGACGGCTGTTTTTCCCGCAGCGATGACGGATACAAGATCATTAGTTTTGAGGGACAGGAATATGCCGCAGCCTATGCCGCCGTGGGATCCACGAGAGAATGCAATATAGTCAGCATCCTCCGGAAGGATGATTTTCTCATGTCCTTTGTCGCCCAGCGCGGGGAAGAGATATCCATCATGGCCATCGATGTGTTCATCATCTTTATCACTGTCTTCTGTATGTTCTTCCACACCCTCAGAAAGGAAAAGATCCTGGAGGAGGCTTTGTGCTATGATTCCCTTACGGGAACCCTTACCCGGGAATATTTCAAAAAGAGTGCCACTGAGATACTTTCCGGCAATAAGATGAATTATTGCGTGGGGGTCATAGACATCATAGGCTTCAGATATATCAACGAACTCTTCGGCAGGGAGAGGGGAAATGAGATCATAAAGCTTCTGGCCGAGCTCATCACGGAATCCATAGGATCCAAGGAACTGGTGGCCAGGCGTCATGCGGAGTGCTTTGAGGTGCTGGTGGCGGATGCCGACAGCCTGAAGCTTTCCATCATAGCCATCTCCGAAAAATTAAAGGCTTTCGCGGTGAATGTGGATGTGACCTATCCCGTGATCTTAAGGGCCGGTATCGCCAGGACTACCGCAAAGAACCGGGATATCATGGATCTGGTGGACAAGGCAAATGCCGCGAGAAAGGCCGTGAACCCCAAGCTGGATGTGCCCATCATGGATTATGAGGATGTGATGCAGGCCGACATCAGGCAGAGAGAGGAGATCGAGGCTGCACAGGAGGCCGCTATGGAGCATGGCGAATTCAAGGTATTCCTCCAGCCCAAGATGAACGTACAGAAGAACGAGCTGGCCGGGGCCGAGGCGCTGGTGCGCTGGATAAAGGTGGACGGCACCATGGTCTATCCCGATGAGTTCATGCCCGTATTCGAGTCCAACGGCTTTGTGGAAAAGCTGGATTTCTATATGCTGGATCAGGTGTGCAAGATGCAGAAACGTCTGGGAGAAGAGGGCTATGAGCTGGTGCCCATCTCCGTGAACCAGAGCCAGATGCTCCTTAAGAATCCCAATTATGTGGAAAAGGTCATGGGTGTGCTTAAGGCAAACGATACTCCCAGGGAACTGATAGAGCTGGAGCTTACGGAGACTGCTTTCTTCGGGGATACGGAGCGGATGGTGGACATCATGAACCGTTTGAGGAGTGAGAAATGCAGGATCGATATAGATGATTTCGGTTCGGGCTATTCCTCCCTCAACATGATCAAGGATATTCCCTTTGACATACTGAAGATAGACAGGATGTTTTTCTCCGATTCCAATTCCGGAACGGGCAAGATCATCCTGGAAAAGATAGTGGAGATGGCTCAGGCCATGGGGGTTGACTGTATCTGTGAGGGCGTGGAGACCAAGGAGCAGGAAGAACTGTTAAGGAAGATCGGCTGCAAATACGCCCAGGGATATTTATATTCCAAGCCCATACCCATGGATGAGTTTATAGAGAAATTTATGAAAAAAGATCCTTCGGCTAAAGCCTCAGGATGACATTAGCGAAGAATCTTGAATAAGGAGTTGTAATGAATACATTGTTGGAAATACTCAGTGAAAAAACAGCCGCTGCCTTTGAGGCGGCAGGCTATGACGCCTCCTTTGGAAAGGTTAGCGTGTCGAACCGCCCGGACCTGTGTGAGTTCCAGTGTAACGGTGCCATGGCCGGGGCAAAGCAGAATAAAAAGGCCCCTCTTGCCATAGCTTCCGAGGTGGCCGCAAAGCTTTCGGACTGCGATGCATTCTCATCGGTGGAGGCTGTGCCTCCGGGATTTTTGAACCTTAAGATCAGGGAGGACTTTTTGTCCTCTTATCTTATGGACTGCGATAAATGCGAAAAGCCGGGACTTGAGCCTTTGAACAAGGCTCTTAAGATAATAATCGATTACGGCGGACCCAATGTGGCAAAGCCTCTTCATGTGGGGCATCTGCGTTCAGCCGTCATAGGGGAAGCCGTGAAGCGTCTTTGTGCTTATATGGGACATGAGGTCATCGGTGACATACATCTGGGTGACTGGGGACTTCAGATGGGTCTCATCATCCATGAACTGTCACTGAGGCAGCCGGAGCTTCCCTATTTTGATGAGAACTTTGAGGGTGAGTATCCCCAGGAACCTCCCTTTACCCTGTCCCAGCTGGAGGAGATCTATCCCGCTGCCAGTGCCAGGTCAAAGGAGGATGAGGACTACAAGGCAGCTGCCATGAACGCAACCTACAGGCTCCAGCACGGTGACCGTGGCTGCAGGGCTCTGTGGCAGCATATCATGGATCTGTCCAAGGCGGATCTTAAAAAGAATTATGATCATCTGAACGTGTCATTTGAACTGTGGAACGGAGAGTCCGATGTGGATCCCCTGATCCCCGCTCTGGTGGAGCGGCTGGAGAAGACCGGGCTTTTGTATGAGAGCGAGGGAGCAAAGGTGATCGATGTAAAGGAGGAGAGCGACACTAAGGAGATGCCCCCCTGCATGATCCTTAAATCCGACGGCGCTTCGCTTTATGCCACCACCGATCTGGCCACCCTGGTGATGAGGATGGATGAGACAGATCCCGACCGTGTGATCTATGTGGTGGACAAGCGTCAGCAGATGCATTTTGACCAGGTCTTCAGAGTGGCCAAAAAGACCGGTATAGTTCCCGAAAAGACAGAGCTTAAATTCATCGGTTTCGGCACCATGAACGGCAGGGACGGCAAGCCCTACAAGACCAGGGACGGGGGCGTCATGCGTCTGGAATATCTGCTCTCGGACATCAAGGATGTGATGCAGAAAAAAATGGAGGAAAACAAAAACTCCTCCGGTAAGGAAGAGGATTACGATATAGACAGGACGGCCCGGATGGTGTCCGTGGCAGCGCTCAAATACGCCGATCTGTCGAACCAGGCCACAAAGGATTATATCTTTGACATGGACAGGTTCACTTCCTTCGAAGGAAACACAGGACCTTATATCCTCTATACCATGGTGAGGATCAAGTCCATTTTAAAGAGATGGCAGGATGAGAAGGGGGGAGACCTTTCGTCCGTCCGTCTTTCGGATGCCAGGGGCAGCGGTGAAAAGGACATCCAGCTTCGGCTGGCCGCCTTCAATACCATGATAAAGGGTGCCTATGAAGAACTGGCACCCCACAGGATCTGTGCTTATATCTATGAGCTGGCGGATTCCTTCAACAGTTTTTATCACGATACGAAGATCCTTTCGGAGGAGGATAAGGATGTTCAGGCAGGCTGGATAGCCCTGCTTAAATACACACTCAGGATATTTGAGATATGTATAGATATCCTGGGCTTTGAAGCTCCCGACAGGATGTAAGAGGTTTTTATGTTTTATCTGTTTTCATTTGCAGCTATCATCATAGGTCTGCTTCTGGACCTTATCATAGGGGATCCGGAGGGCTGGCCCCATGTGGTGAGACTGATCGGTTCTTTTGTGGATTTTCTTGAGGAAAAGATACGGACTAATCTGGGCTCCACTCCCAGGGAAAGGAAGCTGGGCGGCGCTCTTTTGTGGGCCATCGTGATGTTCTGTACCACCTTTATCTCCGCGGGGCTTCTGGTAATATGCTGGAAGATTTCGCCCCATCTGTATCTGGTTGTCGCCTCCGTGATCTGTTTTGAAGTGCTTTCCGTAAAAGCCCTGAAGAAGGGCAGCATTGCGGTGATGGAAAAGATCGATGCCGGAAATCTTCCCGCCGCCAGGAATCTGCTTTCCATGATAGTCGGCAGGGATACGTATGAACTGGATGAAAAGCATGTGATCATGGCTGCGGTGGAGACTGTGGCGGAGAATACCTGTGACGGCTGTATCGCCCCTTTGTTTTATCTGATGATATTCGGCCCGGTGGGAGGACTGGCTTACAAGGCTGTGAATACCATGGATTCCATGCTGGGATACAAGAACGAGAGATATATTGATTTTGGTTTTTTTGCCGCAAAGGCAGATGACTTCTTCAATTTTATCCCCGCCAGGATCAGTGCCATCCTGATGATCATCTCATCCTTTATACTTAAGATGGATCATGCGGGAGCGGTGGAGATCTTTAAGCGCGACAGGTTCAAAAGCGAGAGTATCAATGCGGGCCAGACAGAGAGCGTCTGTGCCGGAGCCCTGGGTATCCAGCTTCTGGGTGACGCCACATATAAGGGGGTCATTCATGAGCGGCCTCTTGTGGGCTATGGTATCAGGGAGTGTAATTCTGACGACATAGACAAGGCAAACGATCTGATGTATCTGTCGGTGATCCTGATGGTGATCCCGGTGATAATCTGGAGGATCATATGTGCGAAACTGTTTCACTTGATATAAAAGCCAGAAGACCGTCCCAGAGTGCCATGAACGAGGCTATGAGCAGATGGAATCTTATCATGAAGCCTCTGGGGTCCCTGGGCGAATTCGAAAAGATCATAATAAAGCTTGCGGGGATATACGGTACTCCGGATTTTGATATGAAGCACCGTTGTGTATTGGTGGCCTGTGCCGACAACGGGGTGGTATATGAAAGCGTATCGCAGTCCGATTCCTCCGTCACGGCCATAATCGCAAAGGAAATGGCCCTTGCAAGATCCAATATAAATGTGATGGCCAGGGCTGCCCACGCGGATACCTTTGTCATCGATATGGGCATGGAGGAAGAGATAAAGAGCTATGCCATCATAGATATGCATGTGCGCCGGGGCACCGACAATATTGCAAAGGGCCCGGCCATGAGCAGGGCTGAAGCCGTGGAGGCCATAAAGCGGGGCATCGGTCTGGTGGAAAGGATGACCAGCGTGGGCTATGATGTGGTGGTCACGGGAGAGTGCGGCATAGCAAATACCACAACCGCCAGTGCCCTGTCCGCAGTCATCCTGGATAAGGATCCCGCGGTGGTCACGGGCAGGGGAGCAGGTCTGACCTCGGAGATGCTCAGCCATAAGGTGGAAATAATAAGGCAGGCCATAGAAGTGAACGAAGCCACAAAGGATGACCCCGTTCTGCTGTTGTCCAAGCTGGGAGGCTTTGATATAGCGGCCATGACGGGGATGTTCCTGGGAGGGGCCATCTACGGAGTCCCTGTGATAATAGACGGTTTCATATCCTCCGTGGCGGCCAACCTGGCCTGGAGGATAGAGCCTCTGGCGAAGGAGTATATGCTGGCCTCACATATGTCCGAGGAAAAGGGAGCGGCCATGCTTCAGGACCAGATGGGGTTAAAGAGTATCCTTCACGCCGGCATGAGGCTGGGAGAGGGCACCGGAGGCGTGTGCCTGCTGCCTCTCATCGACATAGCCATGGCTGAGTTTAAGAGGGCGCACCGTTTTTCGGAGACAGACCTCAAGGCGTACGTGGAGCTGATATGAGTAATAAAGACCGTAAAACAGGATCTCAGCAATACGAGCTGCTGACCAATACGCCGGTCCTGCCGCTTATAGTAAAGCTGTCGGTTCCCACTATACTCAGCATGCTCATCACAAACATATATAATCTGGCGGATACCGCCTTTGTGGGGAGACTGGGTAATTCGGCCAGCGGAGCCGTAGGCATAGTATTCGGTTTTATGTCCATCCTGCAGGCAGTGGGTTTCCTCTTCGGCCAGGGCTGCGGGAGCATTCTTTCCAGAAGAGAGGGTGCAGGCGATTACGAGGGGGCGTCGAGAGCCGCATCAATAGGCTTTTTCGGTGCCCTGTTTTTTTCTTCTCTCATAGCGCTCATCTGCTTTGTTTTTCTGGAACCGCTGATATATGCCCTGGGTTCCACGCCTACCATATATCCTTACGCCAAAACCTATATCACGTGGATACTTCTGGCAGCTCCCTGTCTGGTGAGCAGCTTTACCATGAACAATATCTTAAGATACGAGGGCAAGGCGTCCATAGGTACCATAGGCATGATGACAGGCGCCATCCTGAACATGATAGGAGACCCCATCCTCATCTTCGGTTTTAAGCTGGGGATAGCCGGGGCCGGAGTATCCACGGCTCTTTCACAGATCATAAGCTTCAGCATCATGCTCAGCATGTTCCTTCGGGGAAAGACCCAGGCGAAGCTGTCGTTCAGACTGCTGGTACAGGCGAAGGATCTTCTTTTTGCCGAATTCCTGGACATAGTGGGAACGGGTTTTCCTTCCCTCCTTCGCCAGGCTCTCAACAGCGTATCGACGGTCATCCTGAATTCCAGTGCCGGAATATACGGTGATGCAGCGGTGGCGGCCATGAGCATAGTCACCAGGGTTTCCTTCTTTGTGTTTTCACTGGCCCTTGGCATCGGACAGGGATATCAGCCTGTGTGTGCCTTTAATTACGGAGCGGGTAAAATCGACAGACTCAGGAAAGCTTATAAGGTGACGCTTATCCTGGCTGAGACTTTGATGGTGATCATGTCTTTGCTGGTGCTCATTGATCCCGAAGCCGTCATCAGGCTTTTCAGGGATGACGACCAGGTGGTGGCAATGGGGGTCAGGGCCCTGAAGCTCCAGGTGACCTCACAGATCTTTTTGCCTTTCTGCATGGTGAACGAGATGAGCATGCAAAGTACCGGCCGAAAGCTGGGAGCCTCAGTCTTATCATCCACCAGGAGCGGCCTTTTCTTCATACCGGCTCTTCTGATACTTCCGAAGCTGAGAGGCTTTGCGGGCATTCAGGAGGCGCAGCCCTTATCCATGGTGCTGTCGCTGATACCGGCAGCCTATTTTGCAAACAAGCTTTTCAAGGAACTTAAGGACGGCCTGTGAAACAGGAACCGGATAGGATCATGTTATGAGAGACTTTGATCACACTTTTTTTCAAAACAGAGCCTGTAAATATTTCCCCTGCCATAAGGGAGTCGACGAAGAGGACTTTAACTGCCTGTTCTGTTACTGCCCTCTGTACTTTCTGGGGGAAAGGTGCGGCGGCGATTTCTCCTATACGGAAAGCGGGATAAAAAACTGCAAGTCGTGTACCAGACCCCATGGAAATGACGGGTACGGATATATCACGGGGAAGCTGAAGGAAAAATGATCATTCATATCACGTAGACCAGATGTCATTCTGAGCGGAGCGAAGAATCTTTGTCGTGAATGATCTGTAAGAAAGACTATGTTAAAATCATTGATAACGGCTTTTTCCACCTATTCCCGGATACCCATGCCGGAAACAGAGTGGGATGAAAAAAACAAAAAATATGTGCTCATCTTTTTCCCCTTTGTGGGACTGGCGACGGGACTGATACTTTACCTTACGGCGTATCTTGCCTCTGCGGCACATCTCAATTCCTTTTTCACCGGAACCATACTGTGCGCGGTCTCCATCCTTGTGAACGGCGGGATACATATGGACGGCTTTGCGGATACGGTGGATGCACTTTCCGCCATGTCGGACAGGGAAAAGAGGCTGGCCATATTAAAGGATCCCCACTGCGGATCCTTCGCCGCGGTTATGAGCGGGCTGTATCTGCTGCTGTTGTCCGGGGCTTTCTCACAGGCGGGTCTGTTCTGTTTTCCCGGTATCATTCCCGTTTTTGTGATATCAAGAGCTCTGAGTGCCTTATCCCTCATCTTTTTTAAACATATGGACGAGGGAGGAATGGCGGCGGGTTTTGCCAATGCCCTGCCAAAGAAAGGAGGGGCAGCATTCCTTATCCTGCTGGTGATCTTTGGGGGTGTCTTCATGTGTGCATATGATCTGACGGGGGGGCTTTTGTCCCTGCTCACGGCTCTGCTTTCCTTCATTTTGTACGGAAGATCTGCCCTTAGGGATTTCGGCGGGGTGAACGGGGATACCAGCGGATATTTCCTGCAGGTGGCAGAGCTGATCATGATCGTGGCCTATCTTTTATGAAATGAGATAAGGAAGCTTTTGGTGTTTCATATTTTAAGTTGACCAAAATCTTAATTTGTGACATAATACTTAATTGGTTTTGAAAACAAAATTTATATATACAAGGAGGATGATTTATGTCGACAAAAGCGTACTATCCGATCAAAGAGATCGGAGCAGGCAAAGTGGGATTTTCCAAGACCCGTTCCATCATTGAGGCTGCTTTCTACGGAAACAACGTAGTTAAGATCAACACCCTTAAGGAAGCATATGAACTGGCCAAGAATTCTCCCGGAACCATTGTTACCGATATGCCCGTATACAGGGGCGAGGAGTTCGGTCTCGAGAGTGATGCCAAGGTTCTTCTTTTCAATGACGGTGCCGTAACCGGACGTTACGCCGTAGCCAGAAGGATCAAGGGTCAGCCCGGAGTGGATGAGGTTAAGCTGGACAAGGTAGCTATGGATGCTATCTATGAGAGCCGCTGGAAGACTCTGTATCATGCAGAGTGCTTCGTAGGTCTGGATCCCGAGTTCATGGTTAAGGCTCATCTCCTTATTCCCGAAGGAGAGGAGAATCTCCTTTATAACTGGATGATCAACTTCCAGTACATGAGCGATGAGTATGTAAAGATGTACAAGGCCTCTCAGCCTGTAGGCAAGGGCAAGGAGCCCGATATCTACATCTTCTCCGATCCTCAGTGGGCACCCCACGAGGCTCCCGATGTGGATTATT
>JAEEZH010000206.1 GCA_016288495.1 Lachnospiraceae bacterium | reverse complement strand
TTCGGTCATGGATTCGGACAGGATTGTGGTCATGGACGCAGGAAGGATAAACGGTGTGGGAACTCACGAGGAACTGATAAGGAGCAATGAGATATACCGTGAAGTCTGCCAGCTGCAGGGGATCGCTGTAACTGAAGCTGATAAAGATCCTACCCTGATGTAATATCTTGAAAGAGTATATATTAATAAAAAGTTAAGGAAAAAACAATGCCCCCTACCCCCCCAAGAGGACCCGGAAGACGAGTGAGAGGCCCTTTGCCCAAGCTCAAGGATCCGGGAGCCACATTAAAAAGGATAATTAAATATATCGGAAAGCGATACGCCCTTCAGATGGTGGTGGTCTCGGTCTGCATAGTCACCACCGCGGCCGCCAATGTAAGGGGTACTCTGTTTTTGCGCACTCTGATCGATGATCATATCGTAAAGCTCATAGGCCAGTCACAGCCCGATTTCCTTCCTCTGGAAAAGGCGCTGCTCAATCTGGTGGCCATATATGCAGTGGCGGTAGTGGCTTCTTTTGTCCAGTCGCTGATCATGATGTTTGTGAGTCAGGGCACCATGAGAAGCCTGAGGGACGAGCTTTTTGCCCATATGCAAAAGCTGCCTGTAAGCTATTTTGACACCCATGCCCATGGCGATATCATGTCGGTGTACACCAATGATATAGATACCATGAGACAGATGGTATCCCAGTCCCTGCCCCAGATAGCATCGGCCGTGATAACCATAGCGTCCGTGCTGGTGAGCATGATAATGCTCAGCATACCACTGACCTGTCTGACACTTGGGGTCACGGGTCTGTCGATCTTTATCTCGAAAAAGCTGGCGTCCAGATCCGGCAGCGGTTTTGTGGCTCAGCAAAAGGATATTGGCGCTCTCAACGGCTTTGTGGAGGAGATGATCCAGGGACAGAAGGTGGTCAAGGTCTTTAACTATGAGGACAGGGCAGTAAAAAGATTCACGCAGCTCAATGAAAGCCTTTATGAAAGCTCCGGCCGCGCAAATAAGTTTGCCAACATCATGGGGCCTGTGAACATGCAGTTCTCCAACCTGGGATATGTTCTGTGTGCCATAGTGGGCGGCGTGCTGGCGCTGACCGGAGTTACCGGACTTTCCCTGGGCTCCCTGGCCAGTTACCTTACCTTCCATAAGAATTTTTCCATGCCTGTCAACCAGGTTACCATGCAGGTGAATTCCATAATCATGGCTCTGGCAGGAGCAGAGCGTATCTTTGACCTTATGGACCAGCCCTGTGAGGAGGACGAGGGCTATGTGGAACTGGTAAACGCCAGAGTGGAAAAGGGTGAGATAAGGGAGTGTGAGGAGCATACCGGTATCTGGGCCTGGAAGCATTATCACAGGGCGGATGATACCACCACATATACGAGGCAGGAAGGGGACGTCATCTTTGCGGATGTGGATTTTGCCTATGTACCCGAAAAACCCGTACTCAAGCATATAAAGATGTTTGCGGCTCCCGGACAGAAGATAGCGCTGGTGGGTTCCACCGGTGCGGGCAAGACCACCCTTATAAATCTGATAACCAGATTTTATGATCTGGCGGACGGCAAGATAAGATATGACCAGATCAATATAAACAAGATAAAAAAAGCCGACCTTCGGAGATCTTTGGGAATGGTGCTTCAGGAGACCCATCTTTTCACCGGGACAGTGGCGGACAATATACGTTTCGGAAAACTGGATGCCACGGATGAGGAAGTGATCGCAGCGGCAAAGCTGGCCAATGCGGATGGCTTTATCAGACAGCTTCCGGACGGCTACGACACAATGCTCAAAGGTAACGGTGCCACCCTTTCCCAGGGTCAGAGACAGCTTCTGACCATAGCCAGGGCGGCCATAGCGGATCCTCCCGTGCTCATTCTGGATGAGGCTACATCATCCATAGACACCAGGACGGAAAAGATAGTTCAGGCGGGGATGGATAAGCTTATGAAAGGCCGTACCACCTTTGTAATAGCACATCGTCTGTCCACCATTATGAACAGCGACTGCATCATGGTGCTTGAAAACGGTGAGATAGTTGAGAGGGGTAACCACGAAGAACTGTTGGCGAAGAAAGGACGTTATTACGACCTGTTTACCGCGAATTCAGTGGTGTCGGCGTAGGAAAAATGACCACAATGCCTATAATAATGGCCTTTGAGTTGTGTGAAATGCCGAAAATTCGCCAATTGTTTGACAATTTTGTGCAAATGTACTAAAATTTTTCTCGAAAAATTAATTAGTGTTTTTTGGAGGTAGTGATGGCACTTGGAAAGATACCGGCATCTCCTACTTTGGGAAGGACATCAACTGCTAAAAAGGTAGCAGCATCGATGGCAGGTAAATATGAAGCCGGAGCTATCGAAACTAAAATAGCAGTGGCGCAGCCTAAAGTGGAGCGACCTGCAGCAACAAACAGCGGCACTAAAAAATTCACAGCACCTGTCACTGATGAAGTGACAGAAGTAAAGGAGAAAAAAGTGGCAACCAGAACAAAAGTAAAAGCAGAAAAACCTGAGACACCCGCAGAGGTAAAGTCTGTAGCAGCAGAGGTTAAGGCTGAGACCAAGGCAGCAGCAGAGAAGAAGCCCGCCGCAAAGAAGGCAGCAGCAGCAAAGAAGCCCGCAGCAAAGAAGGCAGCAGCAAAGAAGCCTGCCGCAGCAAAGAAGGCTGAGCCTAAGGCAGCAGCAGAGAAGGCAGCAGCAAAGAAGCCTGCAGCTAAGAAGCCCGCAGCAAAGAAGGCAACCGCAGCAAAGAAGCCTGCAGCTAAGAAGGCAACCGCAGCTAAGAAGCCCGCAGCAGCTAAGGCATCTGCAGCTACTTTTGAGATCCAGCTTCCCAACGGAAACATTACTGCAGCTGAGATCGAGGCCAGAGTAGCAGCAGCCTGCAAGGAAAACAAGGTTTCTGCAAAGAGCGTTGAGATATACGTAAAGCCCGAGGATAATAAGATCTACACAAACGTAGACATTACTTTGGACCTGTTCTGATAGCAGAAAAAGCCAGATCTTTATGAGCCGTGGCATATAAGCCACGGCTCTTATACTTTTTATATTTGTTTGTCACATGAAAAAATCCTTTAACCTTCTTTCGATAATCGTACTGATCTATGCATCCTTTCTGGTAGCCAGGATGCTCTCGGCCGCATATATAAGTGCGCCTTATCCCAATGAATACAGGGAATCCGCCAACATTGCCATGACAGATGCCCTGATAAGAGGTGAAAATATCTATTCTCCGTCTTCCCTTGAAGGGGAACAGCCCCCGGTCTGTTACCTGTACGGCCCGCTCATGTCATTGACGGCATCACTCATAAAAAGAGTCCTGCCTTCGGTTGACACCTGGGTCATACATTATTTTATCTCTTTTGTTTCCATCGTATTATCTGCGCTTTTGATGGCTGTTATGGTATCGGAGGTTTCATCCACTCTTGTGGGACCCTCCGTGGTCTTTGTTCTTTCCATTTTCTGCCACTGGCGTTATGGATATATCTACGGTGCTCCGGATTCCATGGGGCTGTGTCTCATGGTCGGGGTGATCTTCTTTTTGTATAAGGGTGTGGTGAGTCCCCGTAAGAGCTTTCCGCATATTGAGATAGCTGCCATGCTGACGGCGGCGGCTTTTTTCACAAAGCAGTATTATCTCATGGTGGCAGGAGTGGGATTTATATACCTTCTCATAGTATCGAGGCGCTTGTTTTTGAGATATGTGACCAGCGGGCTGTTCCTTGGGATGGTGATGTTTGCGGTCTTAAAAATATGGTGTCCTTTGTATCTGACCTATGCCATATATTTTCTCAAGGGCCCCGGCCCCGGAGCGGCGATGGGAAAAACAGGCATTGCCTACAATAACATGCAGGTCAAATATCTGGGCGGTATGATGTTCCCTCTCTTCCTGGCCGGTCTCTGCCTTCTGATCTTCGTGGCCGTCAGGCTTGCCGGTGCTTTAAGAGAAAAGAAAAAGCCGGAAATACAGCATTGGGAATTCCTGCTTCTGTTTTTTGTCCAGGCTGTGGTGGCTGCCGTGGTGCTCAAGTATATCGGAAACAACGACGGAGCGTTTTTATCCTATTACCTCCAGCTTTTCACACCGGCTTTGGCGGCTCTTTCGGTATATGCGGCCGAGCTTTTGGTCTCCTTCCTTTTGTCAAAGGAAAAAAAGGCATTTTGGGCGGCGGCAATTGCCGTTTATCTGGTGTTTTTCGGATATACGATATATAAGGTGGAGCCAAGGCTGACTATTGACATCCTTAGCGATGATGAACTTGGCGCCTGGCAGGAAGCCTATGGCCTGCTGGATGAGGCAAAGGAGGCAGGTGAGATATATTATTGTCCGCCTCTTAATTATCATGCCTATTCCAATGATATCAGGGTGTATAACGACGGACAGCCCTTTGTCTTTACCCCAAAATTCCTGGACAGCTTCAACGGGTCACAAATGGCGCAGAAGCTGTTTCCCGACGCCGGGAAGGTGATCTCATGCCATCTGGACTACAGGGAGAACCTGCGCAGGAAGGTGACGAACGGGGATTATGTCATGGTCACCAGGATAGACGGAATGGATGAGGTGTTCACCACAGAGGATCTAAGGCGGAATTACGAGCTGAAGACCACTGAACTTCTAAGGTGCGGCAGTTGGGCCTGGGAGGTGGAGTTGTGGTGCAGACGTGGATTTTTTCCCTGAAATGTGATAAAATATCGGATAGTGTGTTTTTTTGTTCGTGAGTATGATGAGAGTATGGGATACCGTACACTGACTATGGAGGATACAGATGAAAAAAGCGCTGATAACAGGAGTGACCGGACAGGACGGTTCCTATCTTACCGAGCTGCTTCTTGAAAAGGGTTATGACGTTCACGGCATGATCAGACGGTCTTCGGTGGACTTCAGAGAGAGGATAGCACATCTGGAGGGACATGAGAGATTCCATCTTCATTTCGGGGATCTGAGTGATTCCATGAGCCTTATGCAGGTGATAGGCGTGGTCAGGCCTGACGAGATATATAATCTGGCGGCGCAGTCCCATGTTCAGGTTTCCTTTGATGTGCCTGAATATACGGCGGATGTGGATGCCACGGGAGTGCTCAGGGTGCTGGAGGCGGTCAGGATCCTCGGCCTGACTGAGAGCTGCCGCATATATCAGGCATCGACCTCGGAGCTTTACGGAAAGGTGGAGGAGGTTCCCCAGAGCGAGACTACGCCCTTTCATCCGTACAGTCCTTATGCGGTGGCCAAACAGTACGGTTTCTGGATAGTTAAGGAGTACAGGGATGCTTATGATATGTTCTGCTGTTCCGGTATTCTGTTCAACCATGAGTCGGAGCGCAGAGGTGAGACCTTTGTCACCAGGAAGATCACCCTGGCGGCTGCCAGGATAGCCCAGGGCAAACAGGAGAAGCTGCTTCTGGGAAATCTGGATTCCCTGAGAGACTGGGGATATGCAAAGGATTATGTGGAGTGTATGTGGATGATCCTTCAGCATGACAGGCCGGAGGATTTTGTCATTGCCACGGGAGTACAGCATTCCGTCCGTGAGTTTGCCACACTTGCTTTTCATTATGCCGGCATTGAGCTGAAGTGGCAGGGCAGCGGGATCGATGAAAAGGGTATAGATGAAGCCACAGGCAGGGTGGTGGTGGAAGTGAGCCCTGATTTTTACAGACCCACGGATGTGGTCAATCTACTGGGCGATCCTTCAAAGGCAAAAAGAGAGCTGGGCTGGAACCCCACGAAGACATCCTTTGAGGAACTGGTAAAGATAATGGTGGAGTCGGATATGCACAAGGTGACTATTGAAAGGGCAGAAGAGCATATTAAGCTTAACCTGGCCGAGTACCTTGAAAAGGGTGTTGTAAAGTAAAGGGATTTTTAGTAGAATTTTTTTGAAAAAACACGGGGGTGAGAAGGCATGTTTTCAGAAAAAAAGCAGCTTAGGACAGAGCTTGAAAAGAGGGATTCGGACATAAGCCATCTGAAAGAGTATATGGAGGGCTTTGCCGCCGGTAAGTTTGAGAATGCCGGGGATGACGAATTCAACGATCCGGCTCTTGCAAAGGCATATAATGCTTTTGTGGATGCCGCCATGGACAGGAATAACAGGATGACCATGCGGCTCAATGACGCAATGAACCGCATAGGTGACAGCGAGCCTGTCAAAAATATGCTTGAAGAGGTGGATGCACAGACCTCTACCATAAGCGCCATGAGAGATTCGGGCTCCGATCTGGAGAGCTCCATTTCAAATATACAGTCGTCTGCGTCCAATATCAGGGACAATTCACATCAGATAATAGAATCTGCCAGGGAATGTATGGACAAGATGAATGAATCCCTGAAGCTGGTGGATGAGGGCGCTGCGTCCATAGGTTCCATATCCCAGGAGATGACGGGCTTCCGTGAAAAGACCAAAAAGATAACGGAGATAATCGATCAGGTCAGGAGGCTGGCTGAGGACAGCTCCCTTCTGGGCCTGAACGCATCCATAGAAGCGGCCAGGGCAGGTGAGGCCGGACGAGGCTTTGCGGTGGTGGCTGAGCAGATGAACCAGCTTTCAAACAATACCGCTGACTGTGCGGACGACGTGGTCAGGTATGTGGGTGAGCTGATAGAGGGTATCGAGAATCTGGTAAAGTCCGTGGACCTTACCATGGAGGATCTGAACAAAGGAAATGAAAGCGTTCATGAATCCATAGAAGTCATCAGCGGGATGAACAGCCAGCTGGAGGGTATAAACAACGATATAGACAGGATAAACGAAGAGATCGATAACCAGTCTGAGGTTACGGACCGTTTTGTAAAGGGCGTAAAGACCATGACGGACAGCTATGAGACCTTGTCCAACGAATGTATTCTGGTGGGTGAGAGATTCTATCGCATATCCAGGGATATAGACAGTGCCAGAGGCGAGATGTTCAGAAAGAATTCCAGACCTACGCTTCTCGATACGCTGAAGGTTTATGAGATCGATCATCTGATCTTTACCTGGCGTGTGTACAACCATATAGCGGGCTTTGAAGTGCTGAAGCTGGAACAGCTCAATAATCCCACCAAATGCAAGGTCGGGTTATGGTTTGCAAAGCAGAAGGATCCCAGGATCGTGAATTCGGCCGGCTTCAAAAAAGCCTTTGACTGGCATTCAAAGCTGCATTCCCATGCGGTTGCTTCCTGGCAGGCAGTCCAGAATCATAACAGGGATGAAGCCATGCGGTGTTTCTATCAGGCACTGGATGCCTTCAAGGAGTACAAGGACGGCCTCCAGTTGTTGGCAAAGGATCTGAAGAGTGAAGGAATAAGGGAAGAGACCCCTGTCTGGGTATATAAAGGACCGTGAGATAAAGACATATGATAATACACAAGGATATTAAGGATATAAAATTTATAACCATCGGGGAGATCCTGCTCAGGCTTTCTCCCCCCAATTACGAAAAGATACGGACAGCCTCCTCTTTTAATATAATTTACGGAGGAGCTGAGGCAAACGTGGCAGCCTCCCTGGCAAATCTGGGAGTGGATTCCACTTTCTTTACGGTTTTGCCAGACAATTCCGTGGGAAGAGCCGCTTTAAGGTATCTGCGGACGAACGATGTCCATATGTCAAAGGCGGTCTATGCAGGAGACCGTCTGGGAATATATTACCTGGAGGAAGGCTTTGCCGTCCGCTCTTCCAAGGTGATATACGACAGGGCAGGTTCCTCCTTTGCCACCTATGACTATTCACAGGTGGATGTGAAGGCGCTGCTTGAGGGCTTTGACTGGCTTCATCTGTCGGGGATCACTCCGGCTTTGGGTGAAAACTGCCGGGATCTGGTAAAAAGAGCCCTGGTGGCCGCGAAGGAACTGGGCATGATCGTCAGCTTTGACGGAAATTACAGAAAGACTCTCTGGGACTGGCAGGAAGCCAGGGACTGTATCACAGAGTACCTGCCTTATGTGGATGTGCTCATAGGTATAGAGCCCGTCAATCTGCCGGGGCCCGATGGTGTGGATATGAAGGACGGTATGTCCATGCAGCCGGATTACAAGGAGCAGAACCGCATATTTAAAGAACTGGCGGCACGTTATGATTTTAAGGCCATAGGCCGTCACGTAAGATATGTCCACTCCGGTTCGGAGAATTCCCTCAAGGCATACCTTTGGTATGACGGGGAGACCTGGGAGAGCAAGACCTTCAGATTCAACATTCTGGACAGAGTGGGAGGCGGAGATGCCTTTTCCAGCGGACTGATCTACGGTATCATGGAGCAGATGGAACCGAATGATATTGTCAATTTTGCCGTTTCCTCCTCTGTGATCAAGCACACCATTCACGGTGATTTCAACATCACGGATGACAAGAATGCCATTTTGCGGCTTATGAATCAGGATTTTGAGGTGAGGCGTTGAGCGATATGACAGCTGAAGAAATGTATGATCTCTGCGCCGAGCTGTTTCCGATAAACAGGAGCCTGACGGGAAAGGGAGTCAGGGACACGCTTGATATATTAAAAAGAGAATGTCCCGTCCTTAAGATCCGTGAGGTAAAAAGCGGTACAAAGGTCATGGACTGGACCATCCCGAAGGAATGGGAATGTGAAGATGCATATATCATAACTCCGGATGGCGATAAGATAGCGGACTTTAATAAGAGGAATCTCCATGTTCTGGGATATTCCGTGCCGGTAGATGCGGATTTTACACTTGAAGAGCTTTCAGAGCATTTATATTCCCTAAAAGACCAGCCTGATGTTATTCCTTATGTCACATCCTATTATAAGGAGCGGTTCGGCTGGGCCATTACGCAAAAACAGCGAGAAAAACTGAAAGAAGGAACCTACCACGGCGTTATTAAGAGCAGGCTGTTTGATGGTGTGCTGAACTATGCCGAATGCCTGATCCCGGGGGAGTCGGATGAAGAGGTGTTTTTTTCTACCTATGTCTGTCATCCTTCCATGGCAAATAATGAATGCTCAGGGCCGGTGCTGGCCACGGCGCTGATAAAGTATGTGATGGGCCTTGAAAAACGGAGGTACAGTTACCGTTTTGTCTTTGCACCGGAGACTATAGGCGCCATAACCTATTTGTCCCGGCCGGAAGCGTTAAAGACAGACGGCAGCGGGCCGGATAATATGGAATATATGCAAAAACATGTGATCGCGGGCTTTAATCTGTCCTGCGTAGGTGATGACAATGATTATTCAATAATCCATTCCAGATATGCGGATACTCTGGCGGATAAGGTGCTGATGAATGTGCTCAAATATCACACAAACGACCGCTTCAGTGATCATTCGTATCTGAAGCGGGGTTCGGATGAACGGCAGTACCAGGCACCGGGAGTGGATATACCGCTGGTGGGTTTCTGCCGCAGCAAGTATCATGATTTCCCCGAATACCATACTTCCGCGGATGATATGGATTTCGTGTCGCCTGCCGGCTTTGAAGGATCATATCAGGTGATGACGAAGTGTATCAGGACGCTGGAGGCAAACAGGAAATATAAGCTGAAATGCTTTGGTGAGCCTCAGCTTGGAAAGAGGGGACTGGTACCCACCTTCAGCAGTAAGGAGACATATCAGCAGACGCTGCATCTTAAGGATATGATAGCATATTGCGACGGCAGGAATGATCTGCTGGGTATCAGTGAGATAATAGGAGCATCCGCAGACGAATGCGCCGAACTGGCGGATAAGCTTTTGGCAGCGGATCTTATAGAGGAAATACGGGAATGACAAGAGAAGAGATATTTAA
>JAEEZH010000205.1 GCA_016288495.1 Lachnospiraceae bacterium | reverse complement strand
TATGATTCTGTATTACGTCACAGAAAGAATCTGCTCAATGAAATGATCCCTAAAAAGAGTGCGGTTCACAGCACATTGATCACTACATTTGGTATTAAGAAAAATGAATACAGATGGAGCTTTGATAATGTGATCACGATGGATGATCTGTTTGCATAATTTAAGAGTGTTATATGATAAGTATCAGTTAGTATGGAACGGCAGAGCGTAAGCCTGCCGCTTCTTATTGCCTTTTTTCCTGAAAAAAAGTATAATTAACATTACTTTTAGCATGCAAAAAGTAAAGAAAATAGGAGAACTTTTTTACCGTGTTCACAGGCGAAAATAAGTTTAAATTACACAGCGAATACGCCCCCACCGGCGATCAGCCTCAGGCCATCGAGAAGCTGGTCAAGGGCTTCAAGGAAGGCAACCAATGCCAGACTTTGCTTGGTGTTACGGGCTCCGGCAAGACCTTCACCATGGCGAATATCATCGCCCAGCTGAACGTGCCCACCCTGGTGATCGCACATAACAAGACCCTGGCGGGGCAGCTTTATTCCGAGTTCAAAGAGTTCTTCCCTGAGAATGCGGTTGAGTATTTTGTATCCTATTATGATTATTATCAGCCGGAGGCTTATGTGCCTTCCACGGATACCTATATAGAGAAGGACTCTTCGGTCAACGATGAGATTGATAAACTGAGGCTGTCGGCTACGGCATCCCTTTCCGAGAGAAGGGATGTGGTAGTGGTAGCTTCCGTGTCCTGTATATATGGTCTGGGATCTCCCGATGAATATAAAGGCTTGATGGTACAGCTTCGCGAAGGGATGGAAAAGGACAGGGATGCGGTCATCCGGGAACTGGTGGATATCCGTTTTGACAGAGCCATGCCTGATTTTAAGCGGTGTACCTTCAGGGTAAGGGGAGATACGTTGGAGATCTTTCCTGCAGATTCGGATGATACGGCCATCAGGGTCGAATTCTTCGGCGATGAGATAGAGAGGATATCGGAGATCGATCCGTTGACGGGCAGCAGGAAAAAAGAACTCAGGCATATCACTATCTTTCCCGCATCCCATTATGTGGTAAGCCGTGAAAAGCTGCTGCACGCCTGTGAACTGATAGAGGCTGAGCTTAAGGAACAGGTGGCGTATTTTAAATCCGAGGATAAGCTGATCGAAGCACAGAGGATCAGTGAGAGGACAAATTTTGACCTGGAGATGCTTAAAGAGACCGGGTTTTGCAGCGGGATAGAAAACTATTCCAGACATATGAACGATCTGCCGCCGGGAGTGCCTCCGTATACTCTGATGGATTTCTTCCCCGATGATTTTCTGATCATCATTGATGAGTCGCATATGACAATACCACAGCTCGGGGCCATGTATCACGGTGACCAGTCGAGAAAGACCACTCTGGTGGATTACGGATTCAGGCTGCCCTCCGCAAAGGATAACAGGCCTATGTGTTTTGAGGAATTTGAAGAGAAGATAAATCAGATCCTCTTTGTTTCCGCGACTCCTGCTGCATATGAGGAAGAGCATGAACTGTTAAGGGCAGAGCAGATCATCAGGCCCACAGGTCTTCTCGATCCGCCCATATTTGTGCGCCCCATCGAAGGACAGATAGATGATCTGCTAAATGAGATCAATGCAGTGGTTTCAAAGGCAAAGGAAAAGGGCAGCGAATACGTGGGGGGAAAGGTTCTTATCACCACGCTGACAAAGCGCATGGCGGAGGATCTGACGGATTACCTTAAGGAAGCGGGAGTGAGGGTGAAGTATCTTCATTCCGATATCGATACCCTTGAAAGGGCCCAGATCATCAGGGATATGAGACTGGATGTTTTTGATGTTCTGGTGGGCATCAATCTTTTGAGGGAAGGTCTGGACATACCTGAGGTATCTCTGGTGGCTGTGCTGGATGCGGATAAGGAGGGCTTTTTGAGAAGTGCCACATCCCTTATCCAGACTGTGGGAAGGGCAGCCAGGAATTCGGACAGCAGGGTGATCATGTATGCGGACAATATAACGGATTCCATGCGCTCCTGTATAGATGAGACAAACCGGCGTCGTGGTATCCAGGAGAAGTATAATGAGGAGCATGGCATCAGCCCCACCACCATCCGTAAGGCGGTCAGGGAACTGGTGACCATATCCAAAAAAGTGGCGGATACACAGCTTACTTTGGAAAAGGATCCTGAATCCATGTCGGATCAGGAGCTTAAGAAACTGATCGCCGAGGTGAAAAAGAAAATGGAAAAGGCAGCGGCAGATCTGGATTTCGAAAGTGCAGCCATGTTGCGTGATCAGATGCTGGAATTGAAGAAACATCAGATTCGGAAGGGGGATTAAAATGAGATCGGATTACAGAGCGGCATTAAAACTGGGTGAGGCAGCGGTTAAAGAGGCGGAAAAGAACGGGATGTCCCCGTATCTTCCTGTCCTTGATTCCAGAGAGGAGATCAATAATACCCTGAAGCAATCCTATCTGGGACTTTTGGAACTTCCTCTTTACAGGATAAAGGGAAATAAGGAAGTGGCCAGAAACAATGCTTTTGCAAATAACTTCATGCCCATATTCAAGGAAGGGACCGAGTTTGCCATGAAATGGTCAAACCTCTATGATTCCTATGCAAAGGAAGGGATCAGAGATGCCATCAAAGTGTATGAATATATGCATGATTATTATGTTCAGGAGGGAAACAAAAGAGTTTCGGTTTCCCATTACGGTAAGAGCGAGTATATCCTTGCGGATGTGACCAGGATAATTCCGGAAAAAAGTGATGCAAGGGAAGTAAAGGCCTATTATGAATATCTTGATTTTTATAATGTCACAAAGAATTTCAGCATAGTTCTCACCGAACCCGGACAGTATGAAAAACTGGCGGGACTTTTGGAACAGAATCTCAAAGATCCCTGGCCGGATGAACTCAGGTCGAGGCTGAATGCGGCATATACTTCTTTTGAAAAGAAATGCCTGAAGGTACTGAAGGCCGGTCCCGACTTTAAGTTCGGAGATGCCTTTTTGATCTATATTTCCATATTTCCCATGAAATCGCTGGTCACCGATTCGGATGAAACCGTGATCCGTCAGATAAAAATGGTAAAGGAAGAGCTTTTGTCCGGCTCGGATGTGGAAAATATCACTTTCCTGGACAAGACTCCCGGGGAATCCGCATCGAAAAGTTCAAAGGGTGGTCTCAGAAGCCTCTTTAGCGGGACAAAGAAATATTCAAAGCACTCACCATTGCGCGTGGCTTTTGTCTATGATGCAGATATTGATGATTCCAGATGGATCGACAGTCATGAAGCCGGCAGACTGTATCTGGATGAGATGACTGATGAGGATGTGGTGACTTCAGGTTATATGACCGGTGCCGGCGATGAAGAACTGGAATCGGTATTGGAAAAGGTTGTGGCGGATAAAAATGAAGTGGTATTTACCGTATCGGATACCATGATGTCACAGACTGTCAAAACGGCAGTTAAATATCCGAATGTCAGGTTCCTGAACTGTTCCATAGGGCAGACATCATCCACCGTGCGCTGTTATCAGGGAAGGTTGTATGAAGCTTCGTTCCTGATGGGCATACTGGCAGCGGACAGGCTGCTCTGTGACGGGAACTGCAGATCAAAAAAGATAGGTTATCTGGTCAGGAATTTCGGTCATATGAGCATGGCCAATATCAATGCTTTTTCCATTGGAGCATCCATGATGGATCCACAGATCATGGTATCCATGAAATACTGCGGCAGCAGCGGAAATTATGATTATATGGATGAGTGGAAACAGGAGGGAGTCACCATGTTTGCAGACTTTGAGTATGCTAAGGGGACTTCGGCAACGAGCCGCCCGGGTCTGTTTGCCATCGGAGAGGAAAAGAATGTGTATCTGGGAGCCCCTTATTATAACTGGGGCAGGTATTATCTTCAGATAGTCCAGTCGGTGCTCTTCGGAGACTGGGATATAAAGGAGATCAGGGAGAATCATTCCGTAGCCAACTACTGGTTCGGTCTTTCCTCAGGGGTAGTGGATATCAGGACTGCAAAGCTTCCGTATCAGACCAGAAAACTGTTGGCTTTCTTTAAGGGGGCAATGGTAAACGGGGGGATGAATCCTTTTTCCGGCGAAATGCATTCCCAGTCAAAAGTGATACAGGAAAGCCTTTCTTCATCCTCTAATTCCATACCGCTTATCTTTGATACCCTTCCGGATTCAAAGATCGTGCGCATGGACTGGATGAATGAGAATATCATTTGATGTTGAAAAATGCGATCGTTGATTTGAGGGATATTTATGAAGATACTTGTCCTGGCTGATGAGGAATCAAAATCTCTGTGGGATTATTATTCCCCCGACAAACTGGAGGGGGTCGATCTTATTGTGTCCTGCGGTGATCTGGATTCCGATTATCTTGAATTTCTGGTGACTATGGGCAGATGCCCGGTATTATATGTTCCCGGAAACCATGATACGGAATATGTGAAAAAACCGCCGGAGGGCTGTATTAACCTGGATGAAAAAGTTTTTGTATATAAGGGACTGCGGTTTTTCGGACTCGGGGGATCCATGAAATATAAAAAAGGACCCTATATGTTTTCGGAATTCCAGATGCGTCACAAGATACTCAGGAGCCGCTGGCAGATAATAAAGAACAGAGGGATCGATGTGCTGGTGACCCATGCGCCTCTGCGGGGCTTTGGTGATATGAGTGATCTGCCTCACAGAGGGTATGAGTGCTTTAATAAGCTGCTGGATATCTGTCATCCGGCATATATGCTCCACGGTCACGTGCATGCTTCATATATGGCCGGGTTTAAAAGGGAAAAGGAGCATCCCTCCGGGACTGTGGTTGTAAACGGTTTTGACAAATATCTGCTTGACACAGGTAAGGCTGTCAGAAAAGAACAGAACAGATTCCGGCTTTGGAGAGAAATGTGGCAAAATATGTCTTTATAATGTATGTATAATGTGATAAAATGGATGTGTATATCGTAACATACTATCTAAGTTGGTGCTGATATGGAAAACAGGATTCCCGAAAACAGAAAAAAATACCTGGATTCATTGTTTGAGGCGTTTTCACTGATCGCGGAGGGGACTTATGTCTTCCTTTGTGATATGCAGTATGATTATTCCAGATGGTCAAAGTCTGCGGTGAATTTTTTTCAGCTTCCGTCTGAGTATATGTATGGTGCAGGTACGCTGTTTCTGGAATGTATCCATCCGGAGGACAGGAAGGGATATGCCGAGAGTCTGGAAGAGATATTCTCCGGCCGGAAAGGCTGTCATGATATTCAGTATCGTGCAGGCAGGATCGGCGGAGATTATGTCACGTGCACCTGTCGCGGGCTTGTGATCAAGGATGAGTATGAGCAGCCCACATATTTTGCCGGTATTATCAGGAATCACGGTCTGTTGGGCGATGTGGATTCGCTAACGGGTCTTCGTAACCAGTACAGCTTTTTTGAGGATCTGTCCGGTCATATAGAAAGAAAAGAAAAGGTATGCGTCAGCATGCTCGGCATAGGAAAGTTTACCGAGATAAATGAGATATACGGTTATCATTTCGGCAATCAGGTCATCCAGAAATTCGGCCGGTATCTGTTGAGCTTTGTGGGCAGCAGGGGGAATGTATACAGACTGGACGGCGTTAAATTCGCCATAATATCCAACACATCCTCGTCTTTGGAGGCGAAGTCTCTTTATGAAAAAGTCAGGACTCATTTGAGAAAGGGTGTGCCCGTGGCTGATAAGAGACCTATCCTGGAGCTCAACTGCGGCATGCTCCTGCTTGATGATTTTGATGTAGGTGACCAGACCATATATGCCTGTCTGAATTTCGCCTATGGCGAATCAAAGATCCGAAGGCATGGTGATCTGGTGGAATTTTTTAATGATCTCAACGAAGAGAACAAACTCCGGATCGAAAAGCTTCATGCGATCAAGGCATCCATAAAGCAGGATTATAACGGGTTTTTCCTTTTATACCAGCCGGTGGTGAATGCGTCCACCGAAAGGATAGTGGGAGCAGAGGCGCTTTTGCGCTGGAAGAATGATGAATACGGACTGGTTCCGCCGGATCATTTTATTCCGGTTCTGGAGAGAGATCCCCAGTTCCCTGAGCTTGGGAGGTGGATCCTTACCAAAGCCCTGACGGATTCAAAGGGTTTGCTTGATAAGCATCCCGATTTTACGATAAATGTCAATCTTTCTTATACTCAGCTTGAAAAACCGGATTTCGTGGAGTCTGTGATAAGCGTCCTGACAGAGACGGGATTCCCGGCGGACCATTTGTGCCTGGAGATCACGGAACGATGCCGCCTTCTGGATATGGGTCTGCTCAAGACCATAGTTGAAAAGCTTAGGGCCAGAGGCGTCCGGTTTGCCCTGGATGATTTCGGGACCGGTTTTTCTTCTGTCGATGTAGTGAAAGAGCTTCCTTTTGACACCATAAAGATCGACAGATGTTTTGTGATCAATATAGAGGATGATGAAAAGGAGAGAGCCATTGTGGATCACTTCGCCTCCATTGCGGCAGCCTATGATGCAAAGGTCTGCGTGGAGGGGATAGAGTCTCCGGTGATGAGAGACATACTTCAAAAATACAAGGTCCACAGCTTCCAGGGATATTATTATTCAAAGCCCGTGGACTTTTGTACCCTGGAAGAATTGATGGACGGTAAAGATAACGATGAGTAAGGTATCCATAGTAGTTCCTTCATTTAACGAAAGAGACAACATTAAAAATCTGGTATCACAGATAGATGAGGCGCTTGCCGGGATAGATCATGAGATCCTTTTTGTGGATGATTCTACCGACGATACGCCACAGGTCATAGAGAGCATATCAAAAGAAAAGCCTCATGTCAGGGTACATCACAGGACAAATGAAAAAGGACTTGCCACTGCCGTGATCCTTGGTTTCAAAATGGCAGAGGGAGATTATCTGGCGTGTATGGATGCTGATCTGCAGCATCCCCCGTCGATCCTGCGGCCTATGGTCGCGGCGCTGGATCAGGGCGCGGATTTCTGCATTCCGTCCAGACTCATTCCGGGAGGTGATGACGGAGGCCTCAATCTCTGGCGTAAATTTGTTTCAGGCACGGCCAGAGTTATAGGACAGATCCTTCTTCCCTGCCTGAGACCCATATCGGATCCCACCAGCGGTCTTTTTATGTTCAGAAGGGAAGCTATCGCAAATGCGGATATGCGTCCTGTGGGCTGGAAGATCATGGTGGAGGTCTTGGCCACTGCGACATACAGCAGTGTGACAGAGATACCCTATGCTTTTGCACAGAGAACAGCCGGCGAATCAAAGCTTGACACACAGGTCACTTTTCAATATCTGCAGCAGTGTTTCGGGCTTAGAAAGCGCATGGTCAAGAATAAAGTGACGGTCACAAGGTGGTCTCCCGAAGAGATGGCCGATATTCTCAAACAGATGGATGTCTGACTACGTGAACCGGGACGGAGAAGTATTTTATGAGTATTAACGAAGAATTCCTGAATCCGAATGATTATCCTGAGGAACAGAGAAAGCTGGTCGAGGATTTTAATTCCAGGCTGAAGGACTGTACGGGTGTGGTTACCGCTCTTGGAAAGGAATACCACACCATATGGCTGGTGGATTGCGATGACCTGAAGATGAAACTGTATCGGACTACCGGCGTAAATACTGTCAGTGGTCTGGTAGATCTGGCTTTGCGTCAGGGGACCTATGATAAATTCATCGAGGCATATGTGGACACCTATGTGGTGGACAGGACTGAGGCCATTCAGAAAGATATCCGGCCGAAGGTGATCCTGGAGAGGATAAAGGATGGAGATCTGTATACCATAGATTATATGAGAATGAATGATGAGGGAAGTATCTCCTGGCATCAGATGGCTTTTGCTCTGGCGGGTGAGCCGGGTGAATGCAGCAAGTTCATTCTGGCTTTCCGCGATGTGGATAAGGTCATCAAAAAGCACATGTCGGATAAGCTGTATCTGAGAGAGCAGCTGGATATAGTTAATGCTCTGAGCCGTGATTATTACAATGTATTCAAGATCAATCTGGATACCGGTAAGGTGATGATCCTGAAGCTGGACGGATATGTGACAAAGGGAATGGATCAGCCCAGTGACAAGGTTTATGACTATGACACCCTGAGCCGTCAGTATGTAAAGGATAGAGTGTACTATGAAGATATTCCGGATATGCTGGAAGCCTTAAGTTTTGAAACCATCAAGAAAAAAATGCTGGAGACCGATGAATATGTGTCCAGTTACAGAGTTCAGGATAACGGCGAGATCCATTATTGTCAGTTTACTTACATACCAGTTAATCCTGCCAACAAAGCCAGCGGTATCCTTGCCGGTTTCAAGAATGTGGATGATGTGGTAGAGGGTGCAAAGGAGCGAGAGACACTCATCACTCTGGCGGAAACGGATATCATGACCGGCATACTCAACCGCGGCAGCGGTGAAAAAAAGGTCAAAACCGCCTTTGCCAGCGGAAAGTTCGGATTGTTCTGTGTGGCTGATATAGATTCTTTTAAAAAGATCAATGATACATATGGTCATTTTGTGGGAGACAAGGTGATCCGCGGAGTGGCTGATATCCTGAGGGAGGAGTCCAGAGACCGTGATATAGTATTCAGGCTCGGTGGAGATGAATATGGGATTTTTGCCCAGGGTATTCAGGATGTGGCGACCGGAAGTAAGCTGACGGACAGGATATTTAAACGTATCAGGGATTTTAAGGTGGCTGAGCTTGGCGAGGATAATTTCTCTGTCAGCATGGGAGCTGTCATAGTTCCCCAGCACAGTGAATTGTCTTTTGAGGATGTATATAAGATGGCGGATGTCTGTGTATATAAGAGTAAGGCGACCAAAGGAAATGCGATAACCTATCATGAGGGAGGTGCGGATAAATGAAGATAGCGGTAGCCGGAACCGGATATGTCGGTCTGGTAACGGGTGTATGCCTGGCAGCTCACGGACACGAGGTGAGCTGTGTGGATGTGGATGAAGAAAAGATAGCGACCATGAGACAGGGGATCTCTCCTATTTATGAAGAGGGCCTGTCTGAACTGATGAAGGAAAACATGGACAGACTGACCTTCACCACCGACTACAAAGCGGCATACGAGGATGCGGAGGTGATCTTTGTGGGTGTCGGCACTCCGGAAAAAAGAGACGGAAGTGCGAATCTCAAATACGTTTATTCCGTGGCAGAGCAGATCGCCGACAGTATAAAAAATGAGTGTGTTGTGGTTATTAAGTCTACGGTGCCCATCGGGACTAATGACAGGATAGAATCTTTTATAAATGAAAAATGCGGAGGCAGGGTGAAGATCCATGTAGCCTCCAATCCGGAATTCCTGGCACAGGGAACCGCGGTCAGGGATACCATGCATGCTTCCAGGATCGTCATAGGCTGTGAGGATGATTTTTCGGAGAAGAAGCTGCGTCAGGTTTATGAAAAGTTTGATGCGCCTCTTCTTTCCACCAACAGGCGTTCCGCCGAGATGATCAAATATGCATCAAATGATTTCCTTGCACTTAAGATATCCTATATAAACGAGATCGCAAACCTCTGTGAGATCATAGGCGCCGATATAGAGGATGTGACAAAGGGTATGAGCTATGACTCCAGGATCGGTTCCAAATTCCTGAATGCCGGCATAGGTTACGGCGGCTCATGTTTCCCCAAGGATACGAAAGCCCTTTCCTGGCTGGCTACCTTTAACGACAGGGAGATAAAGACCATAAAGGCTGCCATAGAGGTTAACGAGAGTCAGAAACTCCGCCCCATCAGAAAGGCAAAGCAGTATTATACCGATTTTAAGGATCTGACAGTAGCTGTTCTTGGCCTTACCTTTAAACCCGGTACGGATGATCTGAGGGAAGCGCCTTCGCTGGTCACCATTCCGGTCATCATGGAGGATGGAGCCAGGATAAAGGCCTGGGATCCGGTGGGTGTTGAGAATTTTAAGCGCAGGATACCTGAAGGCATGGAATATTATGACAGTATAGAGGAGACCCTTAAGGATGCCGACATCTGTTTTATATTCACAGAGTGGCCCCAGGTAAAGGCACTTAGCCCGGATGTTTTTTCAAAGAATATGAAACATCCCATTGTCATAGACGGAAGGAATTGTTTCCCCAAGGGATACTTTGATTCCCAGAAGCTGATCTACGACAGTGTGGGAAGGAAATGCGTAAATACATTGGAGTGAATATGTTTGATAATATGACTAAGAAAGAGGCCGAGGAGCAAATACTCGGCCTCGTTCGCGGATATTGCGAGAAATATCATAATACGGAAATTCCTTTTAAGGAGGGGGACAGGATACCTTATGCTTCCAGGGTTTACGGAAGCGAGGAGATGGTCAATCTGGTGGACAGTGCACTGGAGTTCTGGCTCACTTCCGGAAGATATACCAGAGAGTTTGAGGCCGGGTTATCTTCATATCTGGGAGTTAAGCATACATCTCTGGTCAATTCAGGTTCTTCGGCGAATCTTTGTGCCTTTATGGCGCTGACATCGCCGCTTCTTAAGGAGAGAGCCATAAGGAGGGGAGACGAGGTCATCACGGTGGCAGCCGGTTTTCCCACCACGGTAGCGCCCATAATTCAGTATGGTGCGGTCCCGGTTTTTGTCGATGTGACCATCCCCCAGTATAATATCGATGTCTCACAGCTTTTGGCAGCGCTTTCGCCCAAAACAAAGGCGGTGATGATAGCCCATACTTTAGGTAATCCTTTTGATCTGAAAAGCGTAAAGGAATTTTGTGATTCGAATGGGCTGTTTTTGATAGAAGATAACTGTGATGCTCTGGGATCAAGATATACCATTGACGGGAAGGAATATTTTACCGGTGCTGTGGGAGATATAGGTACCTCCAGCTTTTATCCGCCTCATCATATGACCATGGGGGAGGGCGGTGCGGTATATACCGGTGATGCCCTGCTTCATAAGTGTATCCGTTCCATGAGGGACTGGGGAAGGGACTGTGTCTGTCCTTCCGGTATGGACAATGTCTGCGGACACAGGTATGACGGACAGTATGGGCAGCTGCCTAAGGGCTATGACCATAAATATGTCTATTCCCATTTCGGATATAACCTTAAGGCCACCGATATGCAGGCGGCCATTGGCTGTGCCCAGCTTGAGCGCTTCCCTTCATTTGTGGAAAGACGCAGGGAAAACTTTGATATACTGTATGAACTTTTGTCAGATGTGTCTGATAAGCTTATACTGCCTGAGGCTGCACCCGGTTCAAAACCTTCATGGTTTGGTTTTGCCATGACTGTGGCAGAGGGGACGGACAGGGAAAAGGTAGTCAGGTATGTGGAATCAAAGGGCGTGCAGACCAGGATGCTTTTTGCGGGTAATCTCATCAAGCATCCCTGCTTTGATCATATCAGAGACAGATCGGATATGTATCGTGTTGTGGGTGAACTTCCCGTCACGGACAGGATAATGAGGGATACCTTCTGGGTGGGACTGTATCCCGGCATGACGAGGGAGAAGCTTGAATATATGGCAAAGATAATAAAAGAGGCGGTCAGATCGTGATGATGGATAAAAAGATCAAGCTGCTGGACTGTACTTTGAGGGATGGCGGTTTTATAAATGACTGGAATTTCGGACGGGATGAGATAATAAATATATTTGAGCGTGCAGTAAGTGCGGGGACGGATATCATAGAAGTGGGCTTCATGGACGAAAGGCAGGCAGCGGATCCTGACAGGACCATGTTCCCTGATACCCTGTGCGTGAATGAAACGTTCAGATCCCTTTCGCCCGGCGGTTCCATGATAGTAGGCATGATCGATTACGGTACCTGTTCCATCGACAGGATCATCCCGGCAGCCGGGAGCGTGATGGATGGTATCCGTGTTATTTTTAAGAAAAAGGACAGGTTTGCTGCCCTTGATTTTTGTGGGAAATTAAAGCAGTTGGGATATGAGGTCTTTGTCCAGCCGGTGTCGATAACCGGGTATTCGGATGAAGAGATGACGGATCTTATAAAAAGAGTTAATGAACTTCATCCCTATGCCATGTCCATGGTGGATACCTATGGCCTTTTGCATGAGGGCGGGCTTTTGCATTACTATGAACTGATGGACTCGAATCTGAGGACGGATATCTCCATTGGTTATCATGCTCATAACAATTTCCAGCTGGGCTATTCAAACTGCATAGCCCTGATTGAAAGCAATCAGAAAAAACCGGAAAGTGAGCGCCGTACACTGGTTATGGACGGCTCCTCCTTCGGTATGGGCAAGGGAGCGGGCAACACTCCCATAGAGCTGCTTGCCATGTATCTGAACAAGCATTACGGCGGCACATATGATATTAACCAGATGCTGGAAACCATAGATGTGAGCATCATGGAGATATATCTGAAGCTCCCCTGGGGATATTCCCTTAAGTATTATCTTGCCGCTTCCAATGACTGTCATCCCAAATATGTGCAGCATCTTATGCAAAAGCGGTGTCTTTCCATCAAGTCCATAAATGAGATACTGGATGATATAGACAGGGATAAGAAACTGGCGTATGATCCGGATCATATAGAGGAACTTTACCGGAGATATCAAAGGACGGATCTGGATGAAAAGGGAGATCTGAAAGAACTGTCCGGGAAGCTTATGGCTTCGCCTCTTTTGATAATCGGCCCTGCCAGGAGTATTAAGGATGAAAGTGAAAGGGTAAAGGAATATATACTGAAAAATAAGCCGGTGATCATCACCATCAATTACCTGCCGGAGGATTATTATACCGACTATATCTTCATCAGTAATTCCAAGAGATATCTGACATTGGAGGGTAGATTGGCTCATTATGACAGGGAGGCAAAGCCCCCCGTTCTCATCGCCACATCAAATGTCACCAGGGCAAAGGGGGATTTTGAATACAGGGTGGATTATGAATCTCTTCTGGATCAGAGCTTTGAGATAAAGGATAATTCCCTGATCATGCTCCTTAAGCTGCTGGTACGCCTGGGGATAAAAGATGTGAACCTGGCAGGCTTTGACGGATATTCCACCTCGGTGGGTGATAATTATTTCAATGTGGCCATGGAATATGCTTTTATAAAAGAAAAAGCACAGGCACTTAATGATTATGCCTCGGATGCACTGAAGAGACTGTCTGAGGATATGAAGATAAGTTTTGTGACAAGTACCAGATATAAAATATATTGAATGAGGATTTAACTATGGAGAAAAAGGTAGCTGAAGTAATAGCGGATTTTCTGGTGGAGCATGGCGTTACGGATATGTTTACCATCACAGGCGGTGCTGCTATGCATCTGAATGACGCCTTTGGACATAAAGCAGGGCTGAACTGTATATATAACCACCATGAGCAGGCCTGTTCCATGGCGGCTGAGGCATACGCCAGGTACAGCGGAAGGATCGCTGCAGTCTGTGTGACTGCCGGTCCCGGAGGAACAAACGCCATAACCGGCGTACTTGGCGGTTATCAGGATTCGGTGCCCATGTTTATCCTTACAGGTCAGGCAAAGCGTGAAACCACCATCCATGCGGCAGATGTACCACTGAGACAGCTGGGTGACCAGGAATTTGACATGGAAAGCTGTGCGAAGCTTATGACCAAGTATGCCAAGCTGGTCTGGGAACCGGAAGAGATCCTCTATCATCTGGAAAAAGCCTGGTATCTGGCGAATAACGGACGGAAGGGTCCCGTCTGGCTGGACCTTCCTCTGGATGTCCAGGCGGCGAAGGTGGATCCGGATAAAATAACACTGCACTTTGATCCGGTCAAGGAAGGCCTTGAAGAAAATCCCGTTTATGATGAAAGTTTAACTGATGTTATTTTAAAGAAAATAACACAGGCGAAAAGACCTCTTATTTTTGCCGGAACAGGGATAAATCTGGCAGGGGCGAAAGAGAGCTTTACTGAGTTCATAAATGAATTCCGGATCCCGGTTGTGACTGCCTGGAATGCCCATGATCTTTTGCCGGCAGGATCCGATCTGGATGCGGGACGGCCAGGAACGGTCGGTAACCGCGGAGGCAATTTTGCGGTCCAGACCTGTGACCTGCTTCTGGTCCTGGGATCGCGTCTGAACATCAGATTGTCCAGCTACAATTACAGGGATTTTGCTTCACAGGCATTTAAGATAATCGTAGATATAGATGATAATGAACTTCACAAGCCTACTGTCATACCTGATATGGGGGTGCATGCCGATCTTCGGGATGTGATGGCTTCACTTCTTAAGAGGGTGAGAGAGGAAAAGGCAGAGGGTAAGACCATTGAGGACATCATAGGTGACAAGAGCAGGTGGAGGATCCACTGCCACGATGTAAACGAGCGTTATCCGGCGTGCAGAAAAGAGTTCTATGAAGTGAATTCGCCCCTCAATCATTATGTGTTCAATGAGAGATTATTCAAGGATCACTTGAAGGATGGGGAGGCGGTCATCTGTGGAAACGGGGCTGCCTGCGTGGTTACATTCCAGTCCTGTTATGTTAAAAATAACCAGCGTATTTTTACGAATTCGGCCTGTGCCGCCATGGGGTATGGTTTCCCTGCTGCCATAGGTGTGGCAGTCTTCAGGGGGTCGGACCGGATGAGAGGGAAGGGGTTATTTAATGACGATACAGAAAATAAAAACATCAGCAACGACTTCCTGAACGTAAAATTAAATATCGGTGATGAAATTATTGATGAGCTGCCCCGGACCATATGTATCGACGGAGATGGAAGCTTTCAGATGAACATCCAGGAGCTACAGGCCGTAGTTCACAATAAATTAAATCTAAAGATAATTATTATCAACAATAATGGTTACCATAGCATAAGGCAGACCCAGAATAATCTTTTCAAGGGCAGGGCTCATGTGGGTATCAGTTCCGATAACGGAGTTTCCTTCCCCGACCTTTCGAAATTGGCACCGGCATATGGCTTACCTTATTTCAGGATCACCTCACAGGATGAGATCGACAGTGTGCTGGATGAGTTTTTGAACAGAACAAAGGGATATGCTCTTTTGGAAGTATTTGTAGATGAGGGTCAGAATTTTGAACCAAAGCTGTCGTCAAAGGTTCTTGAGGACGGACGTATAGTTTCTCCTCAGTTGGATGATATGTTCCCCTTCCTGCCTCAGGAGGAATATGACAGTATAAAGAGTATAATGAATGATTGAAGCAATGCAGACCGATCCACAGAATGTGTCAAGTAAAAACAAAATAGTGAGGATGCTCATCACTGAGTTTAATCTTGTTCTGATGGCTTTTTTCGGGTTTGTGGGCATACAGGGGCTTAATGATATGTCCGTGAGGGACAGCAGCAGATACCTTGTCCTTAACCTCATCATCCTTTATGTGATATATAAACTATTCTATATCATATCCAACAGGCTTTGGGTGTCTTTTGCACTCGGGGGATTTGTCTGGTATGCCATGGGTATGGTGAATCATTATGTGGGAGAGACCAGAGGAGTCATGTTTCTGCCCTGGGATATCTTTGCGATAAAGACGGCGGCAGATGTGGCCGGGACTTACGAGTACCGTCTTTATCCTCAGGCAGTGCTTTGGGCTTTGTTTATCATCCTCACCTCTGTTGCGGCGTTTCGATATCACAAACCCTTTTTTGAAAAGAAAGCTTTTTTGATATATGCCCTGGTCTCGCTCATGATCTGCTGTTTTTTGATGGTGGGCATGGTGAAAAGCGACAGATATAAGGAGATACCTGACAGACTGTATCTGATAGAGCGTTATTACAGGACTCAGGGATTTCCCGTCAGCTTTTTCAATTATACGAAATTTCTTTTCATAAAGCCTCCGGCAGGTTATAGCCTGAGTGAATGCGAAAAGGGGATCCGGGCCCTTTCGGCTGCAGCGTCGGATGACGGGGATCCAAAAGAGAACAAAATACAGGCACAGAACGTGATAGTGATAATGAATGAAGCCTTTGCGGATTTTGAAACCCTTGGGGGTCTGCCTGAGGCGGATGAGGCTCTTCTGAATTTTCACGGAGTAAGTGAAAACGCGGTGACCGGAAATCTTTATGTGCCGGTATTCGGCGGGACCACGGTGAACAGTGAATATGAATTCCTTACAGCGAATTCCATCGCTTACCAAAAAGGCTGTCCTTTTTCGTATGCGGTGAGGGATGAGAGGCCTTCGGTTGCCTCATATCTCAAAAATCAGGGATATACGGCATATGGCTTTCACCCGGCCACTGCCGTAAACTGGAACAGGGGAAAGGTATATCCTTTACTTGGTTTTGACAGGTTTTACAGTATAGAGGATTATGAGGGGGAGGAGATCCCTCTTATAAACGAGCATCCCGTGGACGACTGGGATGTGGATCGTCTGATAGATATATTTGAACAGGCCCGTCAGGAAAATGATAAGGTATTTATTTTTAATGTGACCATGCAGAATCACAGCGGGTACGAATTTGATTATGAAGCCGAAACGGGGGAGAGCCCTGTGGATATGTCCGCGTATGGTGATTATCCCCAGGCGGGTAATTATCTGTCTCTTCTTAAGAGATCCGATGAGGCCTTTGAAAAACTCAGGGAATACCTTGAGACGGTGGATGAACCCACGGTCCTGGTCATGTTCGGAGATCATCAGCCGAAGCTGGAGGATGATTTTTCCGCCATGGTCTATGACCGTTCCCATGAGGATGATTTTGATGAGAATGACGCTCAGTGCAGCATAAAAAAGTATGTTACCCCCTTTGTCATCTGGGCAAATTATGATATAAGAGAAGAGCATTACGAGATGCTTTCGGCAAATTATCTGCAGGGGCTGGTATTGGAAACGGCAGGCATAGACCTGACTCCGTATAATCTGCTTCTTCGCAACCTGCGTCAAAAGTATCCCGTGATCTCGGTAAACGGCTGTATCGACGCGGATGGCAGATTTTACGGTGCGGATGAGTTCCCCGAAGATGAAGATATCCGCCTGTACAGATATCTGGAGTATAATAATGCAAACGAGAGAGCCCAGCAGCTGCTGTGGGACGGTTTTGAATAGCAGAGGGAAAGAGGTTTGAACGGGAAATGTTGTCGTTCAGGGAAAGAAAACTGAAGATCAGGCTTTCGACCACCCGGAAGATAATGCTCAGCTTTATGCTGGCCATAGCTTTGGGGACTTTTCTGCTCACTCTGCCCGCAGCCTCGGCTGACGGAAAGGGCGTGCCGTTTATGGATGCGCTTTTTACCGCCACCACGTCAGTCTGTGTAACGGGACTGGTGACGGTTCCGGTGTATTCCACTTTCAGCTTTTTCGGTCAGGTGATCATCCTTGTACTGATCCAGACCGGAGGATTGGGGATCATCACCATCATGTATGGTATATTGATGAGGTTCCGCAGAAAAATGCGTCTGAGTGAGAATTTCCTGATGCAGGATGTATTTAATATAGACACCTTGTCGGGAATGGAGTATTTCCTTAAAAAAGTTATTGCAGGAACCTTTTTTATCGAGGGGATAGGCGCGCTTTTGTATATGACAGTATTTGTCCCCCGTTTCGGAGTGAGGGGAGTGTGGATCTCGATCTTCAATGCGATCTCGGCTTTTTGTAATGCGGGGATCGATGTCATATCGGATAAGAGCCTTTGTCCCTATGCTCAGGATCTCACTGTCAATCTGGTCACATCCATGCTAGTCATACTGGGAGGTATCGGATATGTGGTCTGGTGGGATCTTCTGCAGGTGATAAAGAAATTTACGACCCGGGGGATCAGGTGTTTTGAGATGCTGACCCTCCATTCGAAGATAGCGATCAGTTCCACGGTTTTTCTGCTTTTGTCCGGCGCGGTCCTGTTTTTTATATTCGAATACAATAATCCCGCCACCATCGGTGATATGAGTTTATTCGGAAAGCTGGAGGTCAGTTTTTTCCAATCTATGACCACCAGGACAGCCGGATTTGCCTCGGTGGGGCAGGAGAATCTCACGGAGGCGTCCGCCATAGTCGCTCTTTTGCTCATGTTCATAGGCGGATCGCCGGTGGGTACCGCCGGAGGTGTAAAAACGGTGACCATGGTGGTTCTTTTGACATCGGCTCTGGCCACGATCCGTGATAAAAAGGAGGTTGAGCTTTTTGACAGAAGGATAGCCCGTCAGGCTGCAGGCAAGGCTGTTGCCGTGGTGTGTACTTCTTTTCTTATTATGATAACGGCCACGATACTGCTGGCTGCGGTTTCGGACTTCAGCCTGATAGATATATTATATGAAACCGTCAGTGCCACCGCTACGGTAGGCCTGACCAGAAACCTTACTTCTTCCCTCAATTTACCGGGCATGATCATCATTATCCTGACCATGTACTTCGGAAGAGTGGGGCCTATTTCACTGCTCATCGCCTTTAATACAAAGAGATCCGGTGAGAACAGCGTGAAGAATCCGGTAGAGGATGTGAGCGTGGGATGATGGAGTTATTTTGACGGTGATGATAATTGCGGTATGATAAAGATCCTTCGGCTGAAGCCTCAGGATGACAGTCGGTGTAATAGTTTTGAAGGATGTTTACCTGCTGTCATTCTGAGCGTAGCGAAGAATCTTATGCATGGAGGTAAAAATGGATAAGAACAAATCATATGCAGTATTCGGTCTGGGCAGATACGGCAGAGCCGTGGCCAGGGAACTGGCGGCAGCGGGAGCGGATATACTGGCTGTGGATATAGATGAGAACATAGTGAATGCCGCGGCCTCCGAGATCCCTTTTTGCAAATGTGCGGATGTGACGGATCCGGATGTGATCAAGCGTCTGGGAATAGCGGATATCGACGTGGTGATAATAGCCATGGCTGCAGGGCTGGAGACCAGTGTCATGGCCACCATGCTCTGTAAAGAGGCGGGGGCCGGACAGGTGATAGTCAAGTGCTCCAGCGAGATAAACTGCAGGATATTAAGCCGTGTGGGAGCGGACAGAGTGGTGGTACCCGAATACGAATCAGGCATCAGACTGGCGAGGAATCTGCTGAGTTCAGGCGTGATGGAGTATATAGAATTGTCCGACAGTTTCTCCATGGTAGAACTGCACGTGCAGGACAAATGGAAGGGAAAGAGTCTTATTGAACTGGATCTTCGAAAAAAATACGGCATAAATGTAGTTGCAACAATAAAGGGTGATGAAGTGTGTGTGACTCCGGATCCCGCGAAACCGCTGGAAGAGTCCATGAGACTGATAGTTATAGGTGAGACCGACTCCATAGAAAAACTGAAATGATCAAAATAACAGATAAAAACCGAATGATCAGAGTCCTGATCGATCTGGCAGGTGTGATCCTTTGCATCGGTGCCATGGAAAGGCTGGAATGGGTCAGCGATCAGAGCATAGTCCCGTTCTTTTTTGCGTGCCTTTTGTTTTTCCTTGCGCAAAAAACGGATTACATCATGGAAAAGAGGCGTATCGTCTGCATTTTTCTCACGGCATTTTCCTTTGCGGCATTCACGGTGTTCGGCAGTATCAGGATGCTTTATCAGGGATCGTTTCTGAGGATAGCTTTCGATACGGTGCGCACCTTTGCGGGCCTTCTGTTTCTGTTCTTTGTCATGACGGCCCGGTTGTATGTCCTTATGGACGGTGTTGTGAAAGGAAGTACCGGAACATGGACAGAGGTTAAGAAGAAGCCGTTCCTTCTTGCGATTTTGACACTTATCTGTTTTGTTTGTTATCTGCCGTTGTTTCTGAGATTTTATCCCGGTTCCTTCGGTGCCGACTCCATTAATCAGATACGGCAGGCCATGCATATCAAGGAATATAATAATCACCTTCCGGTTTTGTCCACCTGGTTGATAGAGCTTTTTTATAATGTGGGTTTTGCCCTTACAAAGGATGTAAATGCTTCCATTGCTTTTTACACGGTATTTCAGATGCTCATAACGGCCCTGACCTATGCGGGAGTTTGCGTATATCTGCTTAAGAAAGGGCTTGAAGAGAAGAGGTCATTTGTCATATTTGCGGTTTATGCTCTGGTGCCGGCGTTTGCCATGTACGCCATATATATCCACAAGGATACTCCGGCTGCGGATCTTCTTCTGGTGCTGAGCGTTTATCTGCATTTTTTTGTCACCCTGAAGAAGGAAAAGAGAAAGGATCTGAGCATACAGCTTCTTCTCTTTGGACTTACCGGTATTCTGTTCATGCTGTTTCGGTCAAACCATTTTTATATCTACCCTGTGCTGATCCTGTTGTCAGCCTTTCTGATAAAGGAAAACAAAAAAGAAGTGATAGTGGTCATGGTGGCTGCCTTTGTGTTTTCCGCCGCTTTTAAAGGGCCGGTGCTCAGGGAAATGGGGATCAGAGGAGCCGATGCTGCGGAAACTCTGTCCATGCCGCTGCAGATGGTATCTTATACCCTCAAGGTGGACGGGGATGTGTCTGCCGACGATAAAGCGTTTCTGGATATCATACTGCCTCATGAAAGACTGGCCGAGGTTTATTCGGAAACCAGTGCGAATCCGGTAAAACGGGCCATAAGGGATGAAGGCGACCAGCCTTATCTGGAGGCTCATAAGGCTGAATTCATGAAAGTTTTTCTGCGTACCTTTATAAAGAATCCGGCTCCCTGCCTTATAGCGCTTACGGATCATTCAAAGGGGTATTATTGTCCGAAGTTCACCCATCCCGAGATGATAATGGGAACATGGGAAAATGAATTCGGTTCCTATACGGATCCGAAACTGCCGGAAAGCGTGGGCACGTTGGTTTATGAGACTGCGCAGAAAGCCTATGATCTCTATGAAAAATATCTGGGCTGTGCCATGGCATTCTGGGCTGTTTTGTTTTTTATGTTTTACACGCTGTACCGGGGGGGAAGTGTATTGCCTTTTATGCCGGCTGTGGGCGTGGTGTTCACTTTTATCCTGGCGTCTCCCAATGTGGGGCGGTTCCGGTACCAGTATCCCGTTATGGCGGCGGCGGTCCTGCTTTTGGGGATCACTCTTCTGACAGATACCCGGCAAAGCCGGGAATGATAATGAAACCCGTTCTCTGACCCGATTTGAAGACATGATATGAAAAGTATAAAAGAAAAAAACCAGGATATAATCCTGAACGGAAACATATATAATGCCATTGCCATAATCGCGATCCCTTCCATGGTCAATTCGCTTCTTCAGACGGCATATAACCTGACGGATACTTTCTGGCTGGGGCACATCGGTTCCAATGAACTGGCGGCCATAAATCTGGTATCGCCGGTACAGAATATAATCACAAATTTCGGAAACGGTATCACGGTGGCCGGTTCCGTTCTCATCGCGCAGTATATCGGAGCCAAGGCCTACGACAGGGCAAAGACGATGGCTTCGCAGATCTATGTGGTTGCCACCATCTTTTCGGTGCTTGCGGCGGTTTTTTGTTTCCTTATAACACCTTCTCTGGTGATCTGGCTGGGAGCTGAGGGAGACGTCCGTGAATATGCTTCCGTTTACCTGCAGCTGGTAGTCCTTAACATTCCGCTTCTTTTTACTACCAATGTTTATGCGGCAATAAACCAGGCCCAGGGTGATGCCGTTCATCCCATGAAGCTTAATCTGATAGGGACGGCGGCGAATCTGGTGATGGATCCGCTTTTTATCGTCTGGCTGAAAATGGGCCCCGCAGGTGCAGCCATAGCTACTGTTTTATCATCGGCTATCCCTGCCGTTATAGCTACAAAGCTTTTGTTTGCCCCGAAGGATGGTATCAGGGTCACCCTGAAGGGGTTCAGGTTTGTCGGAGAGGAAGTAAGAAAGATCGTGACCATAGGGCTTCCCACATCTTTGGGAGGTTCGGTTACCTGGGTGGGCTTTCTGCTAATGAGTAAAAATGTACTGGTGTACGGTCCTGCTGCCATGGCCGCCTACGGTATCTCCAATAAATGCAACGGGGTCGCGACTCTTCCCATAAACGGTGTAGGGTCGGCAGTGGCTACCATTGTAGGGCAGAATATGGGTGCCGGCCAGATAAAAAGAGCCGGTGAAGTATACAGGAAGGCCATGTATTTCGGTATCCTTTTTCTGGGAGTTTCGGGCTTCATCATATCCAGGGATGCGGTGAGTTCCCTTTTGGTCGGAATTTTCAGCGAAGATGTACAGGTGAGGATCTATGCTGCCGAATTTCTTGCGATCATGTCCTCCTGGTGCTGGATGAACTCAGTCAATACAGCTACCTCCGGTCTTTTCCAGGGCAGCGGATATACACATGTGAATATGGTGGTGGATATATCCAGACTCTGGGTCTTCCGTTTTGCAACCCTTTATCTTTTTGAGAAGATCTTTGACATGGGAGTGCAGTCGGTGTGGTATTGCGTGGTGATCTCAAATGCTCTCACCGCCCTGGTATATATCAGTCTCTACTTTATGGGATTCTGGAAAAAACCCAGATTTAAAAGGAAAAACAGATGAGCGAGAAAAGGGTATTTGTCATAGACGGACGTCAGCTGACAGGTATGATGGGCGGCGTTCAGAGATATATCGGAGAGATCCTGGATGAGCTTGATAAGATAGCACCATCCGGTATGTTTGAGATCCTGATCCCCCGTGGTTGTTCTCTTTCCGATAAGAGTTATGTAAACCTTAAGACAGTTAACTACGGGTCATTAAAAGGTCTTTTGTGGGAGCAGATCTGTCTGCCTTTTTACCTGTGGAAAAAGAAGTGTCCCGGCATATTCATGTGCACTATAGTTCCCATGCTCTACCCAAAGGGGATAGCGGTGGTCCATGACGTGATGCCGGCCATGTTCCCCGAGATCGCAAAGAGCATGGGTAACGTTTTTGCCAGGAATATGCTGTTGCTCAACTACCGGATCGCCGTAAAAAAAGCTGATGTTCCGGTTACCGTATCCGAAAACAGCCGTCGGGATATGGCAAGGCTTTACGGCCGCGACATAGATGATATCAGGGTGATACCAAACGCCTGGCAGCATATGGAACGGGTAGGGGTGGATGACTCATGGATGAAGGATCATCCCGAAGTTAAGAAGGGCGAATATTATTTTTCCCTTTCCGCAAACAGGAAACAGAAAAATTTCAAGTGGATCTGTGAAATGGCAAAGAGGAATCCGGGCAGATATTTCCTGATGGCCGGAACCGTGGAAGAGTGGCAGAGCAATGAGACCGTGAGTGCGGACAACATAATAGCTCTCGGTTATGTGAGTGATGAACAGGTGAAATCGCTGATGACAAATTGCCGGGCTTTTTTGTTTCCCTCGTTTTACGAAGGGTTCGGGATACCTCCCATGGAGGCTCTTTCCTGCGGCGCAAGGATAGTGATCTCGAATACTTCTTCCCTTCCCGAGATATACAAAGACAGCGCATATTACATAGATCCCACGGATTATGAAGTGGACCTGGATAAACTGCTGGAGCAGGACAGCGCTCCTGCGCAGGAGTGTCTGGATCGTTTTTCCTGGCGCTCTTCTGCCGAAAAACTGTTGAAATTATGCCAAAACTACCCGAAAAGATGTGTTTTGTGATGCCTGTTTATACGGTTTGAAAAACAGGATTGATTTTGATATACTGTACAAGGAAAATTTTGTTTAATCTGAAACCGGCCTTTTGATCAAAGTGTCCCCGGAGATTAAGTACATGGTGGAACTGAAGGAAGAATTTATAAAATATGCCCAGCGGATGACTGAGATCAGGCGTCTTTCGTCGCCTGACATTCAGTTGTTTGATAATGCCGCCGATTATACGGTCAGGCTTAAATATAATTTCCAGAAGATAGGCAGGCTTGCGGCGGTCAACAGAGACATGCTAGATAAGGATCTGTATCCTGTTCTTGATTCCGATGATGTGTTGGACGACACTCTGGTGGAGCAGATGAGATCTCTGGCAGACAGCCTGTTGAATGTTGCCGATGCGGAAAGCGATTTTGAGAATCTTGATCTGCCCATGTCTTACCTTATTTCCGAAAGACTGCTGGTGGATGCGAAAAGAAAGGTTGATATTTCCGCGCTTATCGTGCAGCTGGACCGTGAGCTTTCGATCTGTTATTCCCTGATGAACATGACCAACAGGATAACCACGCATCCGCAGATCGCGGAGTTTTACAGGAAAAGAGGCCTTGCCATAGGAGAAGAGTTTTTTAAGCTTCTGGACAAGGAACGTTTTCTGACCATCAGGGAGACAAAGTGCAGGGAGATCGTTCTGACGAATTCCCGTTTTATCTGTGCCTTTAATGAACGTGTCACAAACAATGACGAAGCGAACAGGAGAGATCTGGAAATACTGGAATGGATGCTTGAGATAAGTGAAGATGAATTTTATATAAAAGCGGTGCCGGGTTTTGACTGGAAGTATTTTAAATTCAGAGTCCTTGAATATTATCTTCAGAATACAGAGATGAATAATTACAGGGGCTTTTCCAAAGAACAGCTTAAGATCATAGGAAAAAAAGCCGACGAGATGAATCATGTCTGTCAGGTCACCCCTGAGTATTACAAGGATATAATCGGCTTTGCAACGCTCCGCGTGCTGATAGCCAGATGCAGATACCTGGCGGGGGAGATAGATAAGAAACTGTATATGGAGATATTGTTTGAGGATTATCGCGGCAGGAATAAGCTCGATTTCAGTACTGACGGTACCTTTTACAATATGCTGGTCCCCCTGGAGATCATCTGCCAGCTGGATCCTGAACACATCAGTATGGAAGAAATCTCCGTTGTGGAAGAAATATATGCCAATCTCTGTGCGTATATATTTAAATTTGCCGGAGACAGCGCTTTGTCGTTTTCTCTCGATTATCTGTCAGAGATGATCCGCAAATACATAGAGATACCCAGCGGTATCATATTCAGGGATTTTGTCTTACAGTGCATCGCTGCCATTCATCCGCCGACATATATCCATTCGCAGATGGTGGGACAGATCACGGAATGCCTCTGCTATCACCTGATCAGGAAAAAGCCTGAAGTATTTATCGGTATGCCGGGGATAAAGAGCATTGATGATGTGACGGATAAGCGGGAAGCCATAGTTTATTATGCATATGAAGCTGCCCTGTGCCATGATTTCGGCAAGGTTTTTATCATGGATACCATATATGTTTACGGCAGGCGGCTTCTGGATTTTGAATTTGATATCATCAGGTCACATCCCGAGATAGGTTATATGCTCCTTAAGAGTAATGAATCTACCAGAAAGTATGCGGACGTGGCGCTGGGACATCATAAGTGGTACGACGATTCGAAGGGCTATCCGGAAAGCGTAAAGACGGCAGAAAGTCCGTACAAGGTGATAACGGATATAGTACAGTGTGCCGATTGTATGGATGCGGCAACCGACACCATCGGCAGAAGCTACAGTCAGGGAAAGACCCTGGACAGGTTCCTTAAGGAGCTTGACAGGGACAGCGGCACCAGGTATGCACCATTCCTGCGTCCTCTTTTTGACGACCCGAGAGTGCGTAAGGATGTGGAATATCTGTTGAATGAGCAGAGAAGTAAAAATTATGAGAGGGCATATTCGCTGCTTCGGGAAGTTCAGGATAAGGGATAGCGTTATACCCTTCAGACAGAGGTTGTTGAGGAGAGGAGAGATATCATGAGACTATTAAGACGGCTGACAGCGATCATATTGACATTGACGATGGTATTATCAATGGCCGCGGATATTTTTGCTTTTGAGCCCGGTTTTGTTGAAGCGGCGACCTATTCTTACAGGTTTACAAATGATTACGGCAATACCGGTCTTGGCTATCTGGAAAGCGATCATTATCATATACCCCAGAAGCGTTATGAGCAGGTTTTCGGTAAAAAGGGAAGCCTGATCTATCAGGTATTTGACGATGAGTGGGGGGGCAGCTGTTACGGTATATCCGCGACAAATGCCATGTTTAATTACGGTAAAGTGCCTATGGAGACTTTTGTGGGCGATTCCGGAATAGTGCCTGAGGGTATAGGCATGATGGAACTTAAGTCCAAGGTGGATTACGACCCTTCGGATGATAAGGATGAAGAGCTTAAGACAGACCTTCGCAAGTTCATTGAAGCCATTCAGGTATCCCAGTATGACGAGCGTGTCCAGTGCTGTTTTTCGATCCCGCTTACCGGCGAGGAGCTTTTGTCTGTTATGAAAGCTGCCGATATGCCGGTTGTGATAGGACTTTTCGGTCCCGAAGGCGGACATGCGGTGATCGCTTACGGATATGATAATCCCGAATCAACTGACAGGACAGTTATATATATTTATGACAGTAATTATCCCAATACAAAGCGTGAGATAACCGTGAATGAGATAGTCGAAGTTCCCATGAACGGTATATCCTTCCATGTCCCCGAATGGAGTTATGACATAAGTGAGAAGATAAACTGGAATTCGGATAATCCCGAATGTTTTATCACCTGCGTACCCTATGAAGTCTATTCCGCGCCCTGGTTCGATCACGGAGTATATGATGAGAAAGCATGGGAAGAGAAGCTTGGAAAGCTGTTCGGAAACAGTGAATGGACAGAAGATGATGAACTGATGTTCAATGCCTTTTCGGGTCCCTGGACCAGGGAAGAGTATGATGAATATACGGAAAACTACAATATGTACAAGGATTTCACCGAGGAGGACTGGTCAGAGGATGACCAGCGTGAGTTTGAGGCACATAAAAATGATCTTCAGAGCCTCTCCTTAAGATGTAAGCTGCGCTGCAAACTGCGCTGCAAACTGCGTTGTAAGCTGCGCTGCAAACTGCGCTGCAAACTGCGCTGCAAGCTGCGCTGCAAGAGTATGCTGGTGAACAGCACCGATTATACCGTAAGCGATGAGGAAGGTGAGCTTATAAGCGTAAACGGGGATGAGATCTCCGTTCCCGTAGGCAGGGCGGATGAAGCCTTTGAGGGAGTATCATCCGGCATCCTCAGCGGAAAGGAAAAGAGTCTTCCCACCAAACAGATAATATTTACCAAAAATGAAGAGAAGACTGTAAAGAATAATGTTAAGGGTGAGAAACTCTCCTTTAAAGCACTGGATGGCAATAAGCTGCTTGAAGTGGAAACGGATACGGATAAGGTTACCTATGAGCTGGATGATAAGGGTGATGTTGCTTCGGTAAAGGCTCTTCTTGAAGAAGGCCAGCGTATAACGGTCAAGCTGACGGATACTTCCGCAGCCACGCCCAAACAGACCGTCGTATCGGGGGACGGTACCGGTAAGGAAGCGTCCATTATCATAGATAAAGACGGTGTGAAGAAGGAAAACCTGGACAAGGAGGAGGAGCCCAAAGAGCCTGAAGAGCAGGAGCCTGAAGAGCAGGAGCCTGCAGACGGCCCTCTGAAGGCAGATCTTTCGAAATATACCGCATCCGGCAACGCGATAGCCGCTAAAAGCATCAATGTCAAGAAGTATCTCTTCTCCGCATTTAAAGATGCGAAGAAATTTACTTTGGATAATGACAAGGTGGCATCTCTTAAAAAGACAGGAAAGCTTACGGTGCTTTCAAACGGTACGGTAAAGATCACGGCTCAGGATAAAGCCGGAAAGACTCTTTCGGCAAATACACTGACTCTGGTAAAGCCCACTTTGTCGGAAAATGAGATCAACATCAACAGGTCGGGCCGTGTGGATCTGAACAGATATATCAATTCCACGGTGGCGCCTACCGAGTGGAAGGTCAGCTCAAAGAAGGTGGCATCCATCGATAAGGACGGACTGATGACCTTAAACAAGGCCGGAAAAACAAAGGTAAAGATCACCTTCACCACCGGGAAGGATATCAAGCCTGAAGTCCTTACGCTCAAGGTGAACGCCGCCGTACCCACCTTCAAAAAGAAGATATATAAGCTTAAGGCGGGACAGGAAACCGATGTGGTCCTGAAAAATGTGGATACATCCGCGAAGGTAGTGTATTCCGTAAAGGATACAAAGATAGCCACAGTTGACGGAAAAGGTCATTTAAAGGCTGTGAAAGCCGGAGAGACCGAGCTTACCGCTACCATAGCGGGGATAGATTATAAAGTGCCCGTAACCGTAAAGTGATATTATGAATCCAAAGACGCTGACTTACATAATCAGAAGGATCCTTCTGGCCATAGTGACCGTGTGGGTGGTGATAACCGTTACGTTTTTTGTAATGCACGCCGTTCCTGGAGGCCCGTTCCTGGGAGAGAAAGCTATTTCCCCGGCGGCCATGAAGGCACTTGAAGCTAAATACGGCCTGGATAAGCCGTTATTTGAGCAGTATCTCACATATCTCACCGATATTGTAACAAAATTTGATTTTGGCCCCTCTCTGAAGCAGAGGGGCCGAAGTGTGGTTGATGTGGTTGCCGACGGCATGAAGACTTCCGCTTATATCGGAATTCTGGCTGCCGTCATCGCTTTGATATCCGGTATATTGCTGGGGACTCTGGCAGCCTTGTTCCGCAATACTCTGTGGGACAGGCTGGTCATGGTGATAACCACTGCTTTTGTATCCATGCCTTCTTTTATCATCGGATCTGTTTTTCTCATAGTCTTCGTGATAAAACTGAAGATGTTTCCTGCCAACGGGGCAACCGAAGGGGGACTGGTATTACCTGTTATCACCCTTTCGCTCTCTCCCATGTCCTATATCACCCGTCTCATGAGATCCTCCATGCTGGAGGTTATGGGACAGGATTTCATTCGTACCGCCAAAGCAAAAGGCGTTCCCCGTTTTCGTATCATTTTTGTTCATGGCATTAAAAATGCGCTGCTGCCCGTCATCACTTATTTCGGACCCATGCTGGCTTATATAGTTACCGGGTCTTTGGTGGTGGAGCAGATCTTTGCGGTGCCGGGTATCGGCAGGAATTTTATTACCAGCATAACCGGCAGGGATTATCCCATGATCATGGGTACCACCATCATACTTGCCGTGCTGATCGTGATCATGAATCTGGTGAGTGATATCCTGTATAAGGTGGTGGATCCGAGGATAACTCTGGAATGATCGGGAGCATGAATAACAACATGGATGAAATAAAAGAGATCCTTTCCGAAATTGAATCTTCTGATTTTGAGAAGGCTTCTGACGAAGAAAAAAAGAATGCGGTGAAGGAGCGTGAGTCCTCCACCTTTTTCAGGGACGGCATCAAACGTCTTTCCCGTAATCCCCTGGCAGTCATAAGCTTTACTCTCATTGTGCTGGTAACGGCAGGTGCACTTATCATCCCCTTTGTGTGGCCTTATTCCTATGATGCCATGCTGGGCAATGTACCGGGACAGCCCATGGATATGTCTTATAATAATCTGGCTCCCTTTGAGTACAGCCGGAGCGAACAGCTCAGGATCGATAAAGGGGAAAAGGTCTTTCCCCATGTTTTTGGTACAGATGCATCGGGAAGGGATTATTTTATCAGAGTGATCTATGGTACAAGGATCTCGCTGGTCGTCGGTTTTTTTGCCAGTCTGATAGTGCTGGTCATCGGACTGGTGGTAGGCTCTGTATCGGGATATTTGGGAGGCAAGGCAGATCTTTTTATCATGCGGGTGGTGGATATAATCTATTCTCTTCCCGATATGCTGATGGTGATCTTATTGTCTGCCGTACTTAAGGAATCTCTGGGAATCTGGATACAGGGGACCTTTCTTGAAAGCATAGGATCGAACATGATCAGTCTGTTCATTGTGTTCGGTCTTTTGTACTGGGTATCCATGGCCAGGCTCATAAGAGGCCAGATCCTTTCATTGAAGGAGCAGGAGTATGTCCTGGCTGCGCGGGTGGCAGGGGCAAAGGGCTCCTGGATCATCAGGAAGCATCTGCTTCCCAACTGTATGAGCGTGATCTTTATATCCGTGGCGCTTCAGATACCCAGCGCGATCTTCACGGAGAGTTATCTTTCGTTTATAGGACTGGGCGTCAATGCGCCCATGCCTTCATTAGGTTCGCTTTCGGCCGATGCCCTGAACGGGATATCATCTTACCCTTACAGACTGGTGATACCCGCCCTGGTGATATCGGTCATAGTTTTGTCATTGAATATATTTGGCGACGGGCTCAGGGATGCTTTTGATCCCAAGCTGGTAAAGTAAGGAGGTTTTATGAGTTTACTTGAAGTAAAAGATCTGCACACCTCCTTTTTTACGGACGCGGGTGAGGTGATGGCGGTAAACGGAGTGTCCTTTGAACTGGACAGGGGAAGGACTCTGGGCATAGTGGGAGAGTCGGGCTCCGGAAAATCCGTTACGGCTTATTCCATTATGGGGATCCTGTCTGCCAACGGAAAGGTGGTTTCCGGTTCGGTAAAGTTTGACGGTAAGGAACTCATCGGTGCCGGCGAGGACGAGATGAGAAAGATCAGAGGAAACAGGATATCCATCATTTTCCAGGAGGCCATGACTTCTCTGAATCCCACCATGACCGTGGGTTCACAGATCATGGAAGCCATCACTCTTCATACGGATGCAAAGGGCGATGAAGTGAAAAACAGGGCGCTTGAGCTGTTGAAGCAGGTGAGGATCAGTGAACCCGAAAGGCGTCTTAAGCAGTATCCTCATGAGCTTTCCGGAGGTATGAGACAGAGGATCATGATAGCCATGGCACTGGCATCGGATCCGGATATCCTTATAGCGGACGAACCGACCACGGCTCTTGATGTGACCATACAGGCACAGATCCTGGAGTTGATGAAGACTTTGCAAAAAGAGCTGGGAATGGCTATAATCATGATAACCCATGATCTGGGAGTGATCGCCCATATGTGCGATGAGGTCATGGTGATGTATGCCGGCAGTGTGTGTGAAAGAGGCAGCCTTAATGACATATTTAAGAGGCCTGCCCATGAATATACAAAGGGTCTGCTCTCGTCCATGCCCTCCATGGACAGGGTAACGGCACTTAAACCCATAAAAGGCACGGTCCCCGACCTGCTGGCACTGCCACGGGGGTGTGCTTTCGCCGAAAGATGTGATGAGACCATGAAGCTCTGCCTCAACAGGAAATGTCCTATGATAAAGGTGGAGGAAGGACATATAGCCTCATGCTGGTTAAATCTTAAGGAAAGAGGAGGGATGTAAATGGCTGAAAACAAAAAGTCTCCTCTTCTGGAAATAAAGAACCTGAAAAAATACTTTGAAATAAACGACGGTTTATTTAAGACGAGGCAGCTGCGTGCAGTGGACGATGTCTCCCTTGAGATCATGCAGGGAGAGACCCTGGGACTGGTAGGGGAGTCAGGCTGCGGAAAGTCCACATTGGGAAGAACGATACTTCACCTTTACAAACCTACCGCCGGAGAGATATTGTATGACGGAAAGTCCATCGGCAATAAAAAGGAAATGGATGAGTTCCGTAAGAAAGCCACCATGGTATTTCAGGATCCCTATTCGTCGCTGAATCCCCGGATGACCGTGGCCGATATAATCGCGGAACCTTTGACTGTACAGGGGTATTATACCGATGAAGCCCAGAAGAAAAAGAGAGTCAGGCAGCTGATGGAGATGGTGGGGCTCAATACCGAGCATGCCACCAGGTATGCCCATGAGTTTTCCGGAGGGCAGAGACAGCGTATCGGCATAGCCAGAGCCCTGGCAGTCAACCCTGAGTTCATAGTATGTGATGAACCGGTGTCGGCCCTGGATGTTTCCATTCAGGCCCAGGTGATAAACCAGTTTGACATACTCAAGAAAAAACTGGGACTGACATATCTGTTCATATCACATGATCTGCTGATCGTCAGACATATAAGTGACAGGATAGCTGTTATGTATCTTGGTAAGCTGGTGGAGATCGGGGATGCGGATACGGTGTACGATGAGCCGCTGCATCCTTATACCAGATCCCTGATACAGGCTGTTCCCATACCGGACCCGGATCATAAACAGCAGGACGGCCCGGTCCTTGGCGGAGATATACCTTCAGTCACCGATATTCCCACAGGCTGTGTTTTCAGGACCAGATGTCCCTTTGCGGATGAAAGATGCGAAAAGGAAATGCCTCAGCTTAAAGACTGTGGGAGTGGTCATCGCGTGGCCTGTTTTAAAGCAAATAAATGATAGGATAATATAAAATGAGGAGGACGAGAATTATGAAAAAAAGAATTTTAGCCATCATGATGATGACTGCACTTACGGCTTCACTGCTGGGAGGCTGTAAGGGGGCAGCAGGCACGGGAGCGCCTGCGGGCAGTCCGGACCAGTCAGGTACGGGCACCGACGCCGCCGCCCAGTCTGCGGATGATCTTAACAGCCTGAATGTGTGTCTGGCTTCGGAACCCGATTCTCTGGACCCTGCGATCAATTCCGCCGTGGACGGAGGCAGTATGATAGTTCATCTGTTTTCCGGACTGGCAAAGTGGGTTAAAAATGACGAAGGCAATTTTGATCTGGTTCCCGATATGGCGGTAGAGCTTCCGGAAGGAACCGATAATCCCGACGGCACCGTGACCTATACCTATACCCTGAGGGATGGCCTTAAATGGTCTGACGGTCAGGATCTGACCGCTGCGGATTTTGAGTTTGCATGGAACCGGGCTGCATCGGCAGAGCTGGCTGCGGATTACGGCTACATGTTTGAGGTGGTCAGCGGTTATGACGAGGTGGCTGATGTGGACGATGACGGCAATCCGCTGAATCCCGACGCTAAGCTGGCTGTATCTGCCATCGATGACAAGACCCTGGAGGTTACCATTGCAAACAGGGTGCCTTACTGGAATGAGCTGCTGGCTTTCCCTACGTACTTCCCTGTAAGGGAGGATGTGGTCTCTGATGAAGCCTGGGCCACGGACCCGTCTACCTATGTTTGCAACGGACCCTACACCATGACGGGCTGGGAGCATAACAGTGTGATCACCCTCACCAAGAATGAGAATTATGTGGATGCCGACGAGATCACCATGGAAACTCTTAATTTCTATCTGTCGGATGATGCGAACAATATGCTGACCAATTTCAAAAGCGGTGACTGGCAGCTCATTGATGTGGTGCCTGTCAACGAGATACCGGCCCTCAAGCAGGAGTTTCCCGATGAATTCATGATCACCGGACAGCTGGGAACCTATTATGTATGCTGGAATATAAATCAAAAGCTGCTTCCCGAAGGCTCTCCTTATGAGAATGATGAGGCAGCCCTTTCAGAGATCAGGAACGCCGTAGGTCTGCTTCTTGACAGAAATTATATTGTAAATCAGATCAGCCAGGGCGGAGAGCTTCCCGCTTCATCCTTTGTGGCTATGGGACTTACCGAGCCTGACGGCAGCCAGTTCTATGAGAACGCCGGTGACAACGCCGGCTTCACCGGATATTATGATGTGTCCGAGGAGGCCTATACTTCCAATTTTGAGAAGGCTGTGGAGACACTTAAAAAATATTATACTTACGATGAGGCATCCGGTAAGTTCACCGATTTCCCTACGCTGGATTATCTGTACAACACCGATGATCAGCACAAGGCCATCGCGGAGTATATCCAGAGCGCTCTTGCGGGCGTGGGTATAACCTTAAATCTGGAGAATCAGGAGTGGGCTACCTTCCTGAATACCAGAAAGGACGGGGATTATGCCCTGGCGAGAAACGGCTGGCTGGGAGATTACAACGACCCCATCAGTTTCCTTGATATGTGGGTATCGGGATCCGGAAATAACGACGTACAGTTCGGAAAAGGCGACAATGCCAAGGTGAAGACATATACGCTGGATCTGTCGGATTGCGGTTCGGATATAGTGGTGACAAACGGTACCTGGGCAGAAACCTATGATGTGCTCATCGAACAGCTGAAGTCCTGCACGGATGAGAATACGAGATATAAGATGATGCACAAGGCAGAGGATATGCTCATGGATACCGGCTGCATTACGCCGCTGTTTTATTACACCGATATCTTTATGCTGAGCTCGGATGTTCAGGGCTTCTATACCAATCCTCTGGGCTTTAAGTATTTCATGTATACTACCAGACAGTAAAAAGGCTGCCATGAAGATAAAACGTTCACTGAAAAAAAAGCTGTTCTGGGCCGGCATAATGTGTGTGGGCGTGCTGCTGATAATCGTTCTGGTCGGCGGGATCATTTTCTTCAACATGATGATCAGACAGAGCGATGAACTGCTGGGAAACAGCAGGGATACGGTTTATGATGCATATTATGTGCTGATCACCCAGGAGACCGATACCGATTTCTGGAGAAATATCCTGAACGGCGCACAGGACAAAGCCAGAGAGGAGAATATCTTTCTCCAGGTACAGCAGAAAGAGCTTTCCGAGAGTCTGACAAAACAGGAACAGATGGAGATGGCCATCCACTCAGGAGTGGATGGCATACTTCTGGACGGGGATGAATCTACCGCCCTTTCCGCTCTTGTGGATCAGGCTTATGCTGCCGGTATTCCCGTAGTGACCATTTATCACGACTGTCTGTCTTCGGCCAGGATTAGTTTTGTGTCCATCTCGGGAACCAATATGGGCAGGGATTACGGTGAACAGATATGTTCTCTTGTAAAGAAGAAGGAGGATGCTTCAGAGAAGGTTTCGATAATGGTACTGCTCGATGCATCCGATTCCACCGGTGCCCAGACCACGCTTCTCACCGGAATAAGGGAAGAAATAGAAGAACAGGGTCTGGGAAACAGGATAGAGATAGAGACGGCTCTTATACCTTCGGATTCCATGTTTTCCGCCCAGGAAGAGATAAGAAAACTGTTTTCGGAGCGGAAACCCTCGGACATATTCGTATGCCTGGATGAACTCAGTACAGTCAGTGTGAGTCAGCTGGTGGTGGATTACAATCTGGTGGGTAATACCCAGATCCTGGGATTTTACACCTCCGAGGCCATCAATTCGGCACTGGAAAAACAGATAATCAGTGCCACGGTCACGGCGGACACCTATCAGATGGGGGCGGACGCGGTGGAGGCGCTCACGGAATACAGACAGACCGGTTATGCCAGCGATTATTATCCCGCTGACATTTCCGTAGTCACGGCACCCTGACCGAAGATGCGGCGCAGGATGGTATAAGGAATAGATCAGTACCCGGGATATGACAGGATCAGGTAAAAACGATCATAAGGAAAAAACTTTGAACACGGATGAGCAGATGGCTGTGGAACCCATAAAAAAAGGGATCGCTGCCTGGCCTATCCGTGTTAAGCTTTTGGCGGTAATGATGGCTTCCATCACTCTTTTGCTGGTGGCCAATATAGTGATGTACACAAATGTGAACAGGATAATCCGCCATCTGGACGAGATCTATTCCGGTAATGTCCAGCTTAACGAACTGGAGAAGTCCCTGGATGAACTGCAGGGGGCGTTTACGGTTTACATGAATACCCGTTCCACCGATACCCTGCAGGAGTATTATGAAAAAGAACAGCTTTTCTCTGAATATGTGGATTCTCTTTCCGGGGAACTGACAGACAATACCCTGATGGTGATGGAAAGAAACATAAAGATGCTCTCGGAGAGTTATCTGCAGCTGATAGCCCGTACCATTGACGCCCGGCGCGGACGTAATGTGGAAAAATACAGCGCTTATTATGAGGAAGCGGGCCGGGTATACGGATATCTTTCCGCAAATATCTCCGGTCTTAACAAGCAGAGATTCACCATCAACACAGAAAGCTATGAGACCCTTTCAAAATCCCTTTCATATCTGGAGAGAACAGGTGCGATAATCTTTATCCTTGTGGCGCTTCTGGATATGCTGCTGGTATTGATGATGACCAGATCCATGACGGATCCTCTTCTGGCGCTTTTCACCGTGGCAAATAAGGTGGCCGAGGGACATCTGGATGAGGCAGGCACCGTGCCGGTCCTTGCCATGGATGAGATCGGTATAGTTACGGTGGCTTTTAATCAGATGGTGTCCAGTATCCCCGGTTATCTGGAAAGGCTCAGGCAGAGCATGGAAAAGGAGCAGGCCCTTATGGAAAAGGAACTGCTGATGGAGGCCCATCTTAAGGATGCAAGGCTGAAATATCTTCAGTCCCAGGTGGATCCCCATTTCCTTTTCAATACCCTGAACGCCGGTTCCCAGCTGGCTTTCCTTGAGGGGGCAAAGAAGACTCAGGATTATGTGCAGAAGGTGGCTGACTTTTTCAGATATACCATAAGCATCAAGAAAGAGGATGTCTCCCTGGAAGAAGAGATAAGTATGGTGGATACTTATATCTACATTCTGAACGTCCGTTTTTCGGGAGATATTCATTTTGAAAAAAATATTGAGGATCCGAAACTGCTGCATCTGATGGTGCCCAGCATGATCCTCCAGCCCATAGTGGAGAACAGTGTGAAGTACGGTATCGGGGATATGGGGGATAAGGGCAGGATAGAGCTTTCCGTTTTTGAAGTGGATGACGATGTGTGCATCTGCATTGCAGACAACGGAGAGGGTATGAGCAGCGAAAAGATAAACAGTATCTTAAGCGGCAGCGGTGCACCCATCCCGGATGATTCTTCATCCGGGGAAAAAGGCAGCGGAGTAGGTCTCAATAATGTTATGCAGAGGCTGGCTCTTTATTTTGACCATAAGAACCGTTTCGAGATAATCAGTCCGGGACCGGGACAGGGCTGTGAGGTAGTCATAACCATTCCGGGTTCCTGAAAGAGGTAATAAATGTACAAGGTTTTAATCGCAGATGATGAAGGTATCATGATCGATTCCGTGACCCTTCTTCTGAAAAATGAATTTGGTGATGATGTGGTGATCGAATCGGCTAGGAGCGGCCGGAGCGTCATAGAACTGGCGGAGTCCTTCAGGCCGGATATCGCCCTTATGGATATCCATATGCCGGGTATAAACGGAATAGAGGCCATGAGGGAGATAAGGCGGTATAATGACAGGATGGTCTTTATCGTCATATCCGCCTATGACAAATTTGATTATGCAAGGGAAGCCATGAGCCTGGGGGCGCTTGACTATTTAAACAAGCCCGTGGCCTCCGATAAGATCATAGGGGCGATAAAAAAGGCCATGTCCGCCATTGATTCCGAGAGGGAAAAGCGTTCCAGCGACCTGCTGGTGCGGGAAAAGCTGGAGACCGTGGTTCCCGTGCTGGAGAGCGGGCTCATCTATAATCTTCTCACCAGGGAACATTTCAAGGAGGATATAGACAATTACAAAAATCTCCTGGGTATAGAATCGGACCACGGATATATGCTGGCGCTCATCTTCGGACAGGAGCAGGAGGATAACAATCATATGTCCAATCCCGTGGGGATAGCGGTGAAGCTTCAGGATCACGCTGCCATGATAAGGGAGACGGTGAAGGGCTTTTTCCCCGGTATAGTGGGATCGCCCCTTGCCAATAAGATTCCGGTCTATGTCCCTTCAAAGAGTGAGGATTTTGACTATAACGAAAGGCTTCAGCTCCATGAGAAGGCACAGCTTCTTGTGGAAAAACTTAAGAGCTCCACAGGTATTTTCGCCAGGGCGGGCTTTGGAACGGTCCATCCCATTTCCGAAGCGCTGACCTCCTACAATGAGGCTATCGAATCCCTGCTGCTAACGGGATCCAAGGTGGCCATGACCCAGGATCTCCCTGTCAGGGTGGGATACGAGGAGAATTATCCCATAGATACGGAAAATGAGATATTCGACTGTGTGAAGAACGGGGATTCGGAAGGGGCCATCCTTGCCGCCGGCCGGTTTTTTGACTGGATGACGGAGGCTTACGGCGCCTATCCCATGGATATAAAACTCAAGGTCATGGAATTTGTGCTCTGGGCGGAACACCAGGCCTACAGGAAGAGCGGCAATACCTATGAGTTCAGGTCCAGGGAGGATTATCTTCCCACCCTTTTGAAACTGGAGGATTTCTCCCAGATCAAGACCTGGTTCCTTGACAAGGTGACCACCGCCTGTGCCTGGGTTTCCGGGAGGAAGGAAAGGCAGGCCGATTCCGTTGTGGATAAGGCAAAAAAATACATCGATGAAAATTTCGGTCAGGATATCTCTCTGGACGAGGTATCAAGGATAGTGGATATAAGTCCCTTTTATTTCAGCAAGCTGTTCAAGGAGGGGACGGGTACCACCTTTATCGATTATCTGACGAACGTGAGGATACAGAAGGCCTGTCAGCTCATAGAAGAGGGAGAGCTTTCCATGAAGGAGATAGGGATGCGCGTGGGATATGCCGATCCTAACTATTTTTCCAGAACCTTCAAAAAGAATATGGGTGTAACCCCCACTGATTACAGAGACAGATAGGATCCGGATTTGACAGTGTAAGGCAGATTATGAAAAAGATCCTTCGGCTGAAGCCTCAGGATGACAGGCGGTATTGTCATTCTGAGGAACGAAGTGACGAAGAATCTTCTACGAGGCAATGAAGATGAAGAAAAGACTACTGGCTTTTGCCGTGGCGTTTGTGATGATCATAATATTTATATCCGGTTGTGCGCAGAAACCGCAGATACAGGAGGAGGTCAAAAGCAGCGAGGAGGACGATTCCCTGACCATAGGGATAAGCTTTGATTCCTTTCTCATTGAGCGCTGGCAGAGGGATCGGGACGTGTTTGTGGATCAGTGCAACAGTCTGGGAGCCAAGGTGAACGTACAGAACGCCAACGGCGACATAGAGACCCAGATATCCCAGATCGATTATCTTATTTCAAAAAAGGTTGACTGCATAGTGATCGTGGGCATAGACGCAAATGCCCTTTCGGATGTCTGTAAAAGAGCAAAGGATGCGGGCATCCCCGTCATAGCCTATGACCGGATGATATACAATGCGGGCGTGGATCTTTATATCTCGTTTGACAACAGGCAGGTGGGAACCCTTATGGGACAGGCTCTGGCCGATAATGTCTTAAAGAACAAGGCTGTTCTGGTGCTGGCCGGCCCTACGGAGGATCCGAATGTGGCCCAGCTGGATGAGGGCTTCAGGGAGGTTATGACCAAAAGATCCATCAGGATAAGGGATGAGATGCATGCCCAGGGCTGGAGACCCGAATATGCCGCGGATTATATCAACGAACACATAGATCTGCTGGATGAGGTGGATGGCATCATGTGCGGAAACGACGGCATAGCCACAGCCGTATACCGGGTGCTTGCGGAAAAAAGAAAGGCAGGCAGGATCAAGCTGGTGGGCCAGGATGCGGATCTTGAGGCCTGTCAGAGGATAGTCCAGGGCACTCAGGTGATGACGGTTTTCAAGCCGGTGGAAAAGCTGGCCAGGGGAGCTGCCGAATATGCGGTGAGGCTGGCACAGGGAGAGCCCCTGGGTGAGATCACGGACAGGACTGACGACGGTCAGTATGAGGTCCCTACCGTGCTCCTGGAGCCGGTAGCAGTATATAAGGATAATATGGACGAGACCGTAATAGACGGAGGTTATCACCTTAAAGAGGACGTTTATCTGTACGAATCCAGGTAAAATCGGGTATTTTTATCAGATCAATAGCACTATCTTGTATCACTTTTTTGTCTGTGTGCAAGATAGTGCTATTTACGTGTTAACTTTTTGTCATGAATCATAAAAATATGCTTATGATTCAAAGATAATTCCTATTTTATTGTTTACGCGGGCGTGATATAGTGGCATTGTAGTCGGGCATCCGGACTATACCGGGTGCATAAAAGAGGTTTTCTTTATTAAGAACATATTATTAAAACACTAAGGAGGTTTTAAAATGAAGAAAAAATTACTCAGCGCACTTTTATGTGCATCAATGGCAGCAACCCTTCTGGTAGGTTGTAGCGGCGGCGCAGCAGCTCCCGCAACTCCCGCAGAGCCCGCAGCAGAGCCCGCTAAAGAAGAGGCAGCTCCCGCAGAGCCCGCTAAGGAAGAGGCAGCTCCCGCAGCTGATACCGCAGCTACCGGCGGCAAGAAGGTTGGTATCTCAATGCCCACCAAGGATCTTCAGAGATGGAACCAGGACGGTGCCAACATGGAGACTCAGTTCAAGGAGGCAGGCTATGAAGTAGATCTTCAGTATGCATCTAACGACGTTCAGACTCAGCTTTCACAGGTTGAGAACATGATCTCAGGAAAGTGCGACGTTCTCGTTATCGCAGCTATCGAGGGTTCATCACTTGGTGAGGCTCTTGACATGGC
>JAEEZH010000204.1 GCA_016288495.1 Lachnospiraceae bacterium | reverse complement strand
GTGGGGCGGAAGATTTCAAAAACAGACAGACAAGGCGGCGTATGAATTCAACGCCTCCATCAGCTTTGACAGGAGGCTTTACCGTCAGGATATAAGGGGCAGCATAGCCCATGTGACCATGCTGGCAAAGCAGGGCATCATCGAAGAGGGTGAAAAGGATCAGATCGTGGATGCCCTCAAGGGGATCCTCGGGGATATTGAAAAGGGTGTTATCACAGCCGATGAGAGATATGAGGATATACATTCCCTGGTGGAGGCAAATCTCATAGAGCGCATAGGCGATGTGGGCAAAAAGCTTCACACCGGCAGAAGCCGTAATGACCAGGTGGCTCTGGATATGCGTATGTATATAAGGGATGAGATCGATGAGACGGATGGGCTTCTGGTCAGGCTGCTTTCATCGATCCTTGGCATAATGGAGGCAAACACCGATACCTATATGCCCGGCTTTACCCATCTTCAGAAGGCACAGCCGGTTACCCTGGCCCATCATCTGGGGGCATATTTTGAGATGTTCAAAAGAGACAGGGACAGGATCGCAGATATCAGAAAGAGGATGAACAGATGTCCTCTGGGGGCCGGAGCCCTGGCCGGTACCACTTATGACCTGGACCGGGAATATGTGGCCGGGCTCCTTGATTTTGACGGACCGGGACTTAATTCCATGGACTGTGTTTCCGACAGGGATTATCTCATAGATTTCCTGGGAGCCCTCTCCATCATCATGATGCACCTTTCCAGGTTCTGCGAGGAGATCATCATCTGGAATTCAAACGAATATCGTTTTATCGAGATAGATGACGGATTCTCCACGGGTTCGTCCATCATGCCCCAGAAGAAAAACCCGGATATAGCCGAGCTGGTCAGGGGAAAGACCGGAAGGGTGTACGGTGCGCTGACGGCTCTTCTGACTACCATGAAGGGGTTGCCGCTGGCATACAATAAGGATATGCAGGAAGACAAGGAAGGCTCCTTTGACGCCATAGATAATACAAAGGCCTGTCTTTTGCTTTTTGAAGGGATGCTTTCCTCCATGAGCTTTAACAAAGATAATATGAGAAAGAGCGCCATGGGAGGTTTTACCAATGCCACGGATGTGGCGGATTATCTGGTGAGGAAGGGAGTACCCTTCAGGGATGCACACTCCGTCTCAGGGCGGCTGGTGATCACCTGTATAGAGAAGGGCATCTGTCTGGAGGAGCTTTCTCTTGAGGAGTATAAAAAAGAGAGCGAGTGTTTCGAAGAGGATATCTACGAGGCGATCAGCCTTGAGACCTGCGTGAACAAGAGACAGACCCTGGGAGCTCCGTCCCCCGACGCCATGAACAAAGTGATCAAAATATACCGGGACTATCTGTCATCCTGAGGAACGTTTTCCCTGTTTGTCATCCTGAGGAACGTTTTCCCTGTTTGTCATCCTGAGGAACGTTTTCCCTGTTTGTCATCCTGAGGAACGTTTTCCCTGTTTGTCATCCTGAGGAACGAAGTGACGAAGGATCCTGACAGACCCGGCACAGAATAAAAGTGAATTTCGAGAGGAGAAAAGATTATGGAAAAGAGATTAAAGGTAGGAATTTTAGGCGCAACCGGAATGGTGGGACAAAGATTTGTAGCCCTTCTGGAAAACCATCCCTGGTTTGAGGTGGTGACCCTGGCAGCTTCGGCAAGAAGCGCCGGCAAGAGATACGAGGATGCCGTGGGCGAAAACTGGAAGATGGATACTCCCATGCCTGCTGCCCTCAAGGATGTGATCGTAAAGAATGTGGCCGACGTCAATGACGTGGTCAAAGATGTGGACTTTGTATTTTCCGCAGTAAATATGTCAAAGGATGAGATAAAGGCCATCGAGGAGGAGTATGCGAAAACCGAGACTCCCGTGGTATCAAACAATTCCGCACACAGATGGACTCCCGATGTACCTATGATGGTACCTGAGATCAATCCCGAACACGCCGCGGTCATCGATGACCAGAAGAAGCGTCTGGGTACCAAGTATGGATTCATAGCTGTAAAGCCCAACTGCTCCATCCAGTCTTATGCGCCTGCCCTGGCAGCCTGGAAGGAGTTTGAGCCTGCTGAGGTGGTGGTATCCACATATCAGGCTATCTCAGGAGCGGGAAAGACCTTTAAGGACTGGCCCGAGATGGTGGGAAATGTGATCCCTTACATCGGCGGTGAGGAGGAAAAGAGTGAGATGGAGCCCCTTAGGGTATTCGGACATGTGGAAAACGGTGAGATAGTCAAGGCTTCCCTTCCCGTCATCACCTCACAGTGTATCAGGGTGCCGGTGCTCAACGGACATACCGCTTCGGTATTTGTGCGTTTCAACAAAAAGCCTACAAAGGAGCAGCTTATCGAAAAGCTGAGAAGCTTTGAGGGCGAGCCCCAGAAGCTTTCCCTTCCCAGTGCTCCCAGGCAGTTCATTCAGTATCTGGAGGAGGATAACAGACCTCAGGTTACCGAGGATGTGGATTATGAGAGGGGCATGGGCATCTCCATAGGCCGTCTTCGTGAGGACAAGGTCTATGACTTTAAGTTTGTGGGACTTTCACATAACACCGTCAGAGGCGCTGCGGGCGGAGCAGTCCTGTGTGCCGAGCTTTTGAAGGCGAAGGGTTATATAGCACCTAAGTCGGAGAGGTGATACATGCTTTTAGGCAGAGCCAATGAAAGTAAATATCTGGAGAATCTGTACCAGAAGGAGGGAAGCCAGATCCTGGTGCTCTACGGGCGCGAGGGTGTGGGCAAGACCTCTTTGCTCCTTGATTTTGTAAAGGAAAAAGAGCATGTTTACTATCTGGCCGGCGCGGTGTCCGAGAAGGAACAGCTCCTTCGGATGGCGGACCAGATGGGCTGTGAGCCCTCATATGATTCTGTTTTTGAAAAGATCCAGGAGAAACACTGCCGTAAAAAGGTGGTGATCATCGATGAATTCCACAATGCCGTCAGGAACTGCGAGGGTTTTATGGATGAGCTCTTGAGGCTGGTCCATGGCAGCTGGGAAAACAGGTCGGTGCTGCTTATCCTGTCTTCATCCGCTTTCTGGTGGGTTGAAAATGACATGGTGTCCCAGATAGGAAAGGCGGCCTACGAGATCTCGGGATTTTTGAAATTGAAGGAGCTGTCTTTTCTGGATCTGGTCAGGTTTTTCCCCGACTATTCCATTGCCCAGTGTATGCGCATATTCGCGGTATGCGGAGGGGTGCCCGGGATCTGGACCACCTTTGACAAAAAGCTGTCCGCGGATGATAACATCATCCTCAATATCGTGGACAGGCGGGGACCCTTGTTTGACCGGGCCCTGTCGGAGATATCCGAAAAGCTCAGGGAGCCCGCGGTCTATCACAGCATCCTTTCCAGGATGGCTGCAGGCTGTGACAAGCTCAATGACATCTACAACGAGACGGGCTTTTCCAGGGCCAAGATAAGCGTGTATCTCAAAAACCTTATGGAGATAGAGATGGTGTCAAAGGTCTACTCCGCAAAGGTCAGAGGCAGTGAAAACGCCAAGAAGGGGATATACCGGATAGAGAACCATCTGGTGGCCTTTTATTTCAGATATATCTTTCCGCATCTGTCCGATACGGAGAGGATGGATGGAAAGGCCTTTTTCGAAAAATATATCAAGGATGATCTGAGGGACTTTGAAGCCATCTTTTTTAAGGATGTATGCAGGGAGTGCATATCTCTCATGGCCAGAGCCGGTGAACTGCCCGTCAAGGTGGAAGAGGTGGGCAGCTGGTGCGGCAAGGTGGGAGATATAGACATCCTGGCCATGGGCGAGGACGGTCAGAATATCGCCGGCATATGCTGCTGGGAAAAGGATGTGCTGACCTATGAGGATTATGAATGGCTGATGTTCTGCCTAAAGCAGGCAAAGGTCAGCTCCGATCATATTTATCTGTTTTCGGGAGGCAGTTTTGACGACAGGCTCAGGGAACTGGCAGCAGCCGATCCCAATGTCAGACTGATCGACCCGGGGATGCTCTGATATGGGAAAAAATTTATTTATTGCCGAAAAACCGTCGGTGGCAAAGGAATTTGCCAAGGCGCTTAAGATAAGCGGAAAAAACAATGACGGTTATATAGAGGGAAACGATGCTATAGTCACCTGGTGTGTAGGACATCTGGTGACTATGTGTTATCCGGAGGATTATGATCCTGCGCTTAAGAAATGGTCCATGTCCACGGTTCCGATCCTGCCCGAGCAGTACAAGTACCGGGTGATAGATGATGTGAAAAAACAGTTTTCCATAGTCGCTTCTCTTCTGAACAGGGATGATGTGACCACCATCTATGTGGCCACCGACTCCGGGCGTGAGGGAGAGTATATATACAGGCTGGTGGAGCAGGAGGCCCATGTAAAGGGCAAGGAAAGACGCAGGGTATGGATCGATTCCCAGACCGAGGAGGAGATACTCCGGGGAGTCAGGGAGGCAAAGGATCTGTCGGAGTACGATCTGCTGGCGGATGCCGCATATTTAAGGGCCAAGGCTGACTGGCTCTTCGGTATGAATTTTTCCAGGGCGCTGACCCTGAAATTCGGAAACGGAATAGCCCGTTTCCTGAAGGAAAAATATGCGGTGGTCTCGGTGGGACGGGTCATGACCTGTGTGCTTGGAATGGTGGTAAACAGGGAGAGGGAGATAAGAGCCTTTGAAAAGACCCCGTTTTACCGCATCAGAGTCAGCATCAACACGGAAAATGATGAGAGCGTGAGCTTCATGGGACAGTGGAAGGTCACGGAACAGTCCGCGTATTTTGGCTCGCCTAAGCTGTATAAGGACAGCGGTTTCCTGAAGGAGGAGGACGCAAAGGCTTTTATCGATTCACTCATGGCCCGGGCTGATGAAAAGGGCTTCATTCCGGCCATTGTGGGTGAGAGCAAAAACAGCACGGAAAAGAAGAACCCTCCCCTTTTATATAATCTGGCGGAGCTTCAGAATGACTGTTCAAAGCTTTTTAAGATAAGTCCTGACCAGACCCTGAATGCGGTCCAGGAGCTGTATGAAAAAAAACTGGTGACCTATCCCAGGACCGACGCCAGGGTTTTGTCCACCGCGGTGGCAAAGGAGATAGACAAGAACCTGCGGGGACTGTGTTCCTATCCTGTGGCCGGTGAGTTCGCAAAAAAGATACTGGAAAGCGGCAGCTATAAGACCATAGGAAAAAGCAGATACACCAACGACAAGCAGATAACCGACCACTATGCCATCATACCCACCGGGGCGGGGATGGGGACGCTCCGTTCTTTGTCCCCTCTTTTGAACAAGGTCTACGAGATCATAGCCCGCAGGTTCATGGCCATCTTTTTCGGCCCTGCCGTATATAAAAAGATCAATTTAAGATCCGATGCG
>JAEEZH010000203.1 GCA_016288495.1 Lachnospiraceae bacterium | reverse complement strand
CCTGCCAGTTCGGCGCCATAAAGATCAGAAACGGTATCGCTGTTGTAAATGAAGAGCTCTGCAAGGCCTGCGGCATGTGTGTGGCCGCCTGCCCCAGAGGCCTCATAGAACTGGTTCCCTATGAGAAAAAGATCAGAGTGGCCTGTGCTTCAAAGGATAAGGGTCCTGTGGCCATGAAAGCCTGCGAAAGTGCCTGCATAGGCTGTATGATGTGTAAGAAGGAATGCGAAAACGATGCGGTGACGATCACGGATTTCCTTGCAAAGATCGATTACGATAAATGTATCCAGTGCGGCGCCTGCTTCGCCAAATGCCCGAAAAAGGCTATAATCAATCAGAATGAAGTTAAATGATGATAATTTTTATTCGGATAAAAGAGGGGACTCCCTGAGGCTGATCTTCAGCGTTCTGGGAGTTCTTGCCTTGTTTTCACTGGTGATCCTGGCAGTGCTGTTACTGAATTCCGACAAGCTGGATCGAGCTAAAAAGAGCGTGGTCCGGGTGGAAGAGGATGAGAAAAAACTGACCTCGGACGATGCGGGTGAAAACGATCTGTTCCCTGACGGGGAATATACCGGCAGCGGTCTGACCTCCGATGATCTGGATTTTTGGAATATGTACGACGATAAGGATAAGTCCTCCTCCGAAAAGAAAAAGATCAGCTCGGATGAGGTGGCCAAAAAGGACGAAGAGTCTGTGCCTTCGGACGATGAAGAGGGTGCGCTTGGAGTGCAGGACGTACAAAGGGATGATGAAAATACCTTTAACTGTGCCGATTCCGGGGAAGAAGAGCTGATAGAGATAGACGAGGATATCCCTAAGAACAGCTATTCCTCCGATTATTTCAGACAGGAGGGCAACGAGCTTCAGTATTACAGTTCGGGGCGGAAGGTTTCGTCCTTTGGAATAGACGTTTCCAAATACCAGGGAAAGATAGACTGGAAAAAGGTGGCAGGATCCGGCATTGATTTTGCCATGATCAGGATGGGCGTCAGAGGTTATTCCACGGGAGCTGTAGTCTTTGATGAGAATTTTGAAGACAATATCAAAGGGGCCAATGATAACGGAATAGATGTGGGCATATATTTTTACTCCCAGGCCAAGGACCAGCAGGAGGCGGTGGAGGAGGCTAATTACGCCGTGGCTGCCGCGGCTGCCCACAAGGTGACTTATCCCATAGTTTTCTACTCGGAAGCCGTAACGGGGGAACCGGGACGGACCGAGGGCCTGGAGCCGGAACAGCTGTCCGGCATAGCCAAACGCTTCTGCGACACTGTTAACGCTTACGGTTACAGGTCGATGATCGGCGCATCGAAGCACAGGCTGTCAAAGGATATGAGCCCGGGACTGTTCAACGGTTATGATGTATGGCTGGTGGATGCTTCCCATCTCAAGGAGGGGGAGATGCTGACCATGTCGGAATACCCCTACAGATATACCATGTGGCAGTATTCCTCCAACGGCCGCATAGACGGCATAGACGAGGCGGTGGATCTGGATATCAGCTTTGTGGATTACAAATACAGATAAATTGTCAGTTTTATTCGATCATCCCTTTTCATGGATGCTGTGAAGCGACGGATTGTTCCTGATAAAGCTTTTTTTAAATCCATGTATATCGATCTGTGTATACAGTCCGGCATATTCCCTGGCCGGGAGTTCTTCGATATAATTCTGACAGTATTTTTTTGACGGATAATAGGATTTGATAAGATCCACGGCTTTATTATAGGCTATGGCAGCCGTGATCTCATCGTCATAGGATCCCACGGTATAATTTCCCTTAAAATGTATCTTTACCTTATACTGAAGCCCTCTGGTCTGGGAGGGCGTGTTTATCTTGTCCGAATATATGGGAACGACGCCGGCATAACGGCTTAAGATCCGGATGTTTTCATATCTGTAATCCAACTCATCCCCGTTTATGAATTCATAATCCCTGCCACATACTGCGTAGGGCCTTATACCGTACCGGGTGGAAAGAGTGACCTGCATCCCGTAATCGGAAGTGAAGAGCCTGCCGCCCCTTCTTTGTATTTTGTGCCTCGCAAAATAAAAGAGATCATCTATATCAAAGGTCATGTATCTTTCAGGCTCCAGATAATATCGGAAAAAGTTCTTCATCATATATATGGGCGTCGGGAAATATACCCTGTTATCCCGGAGGTTCACAAGGCAGATGAATTTTTCAAAGGGCAGATGACGGTTGTATTCCTCTTTTTCGGCATAAGCGCCGGGAGGGCAGGAGGGATCCGCCAGAAGTGCCCGGGCAGCCAGATATGCCTTGTGGGCTTCTTCCTCGGTTTTATAGCTCCCCAGAGAGATATGTTTTGAAAAAACAGTCACGGAAGAGCGGAAATATTGTTCGTTTTTTTTGTTTTTGCTTAAAAATACACCCGGGAGCATTTTGTCCTCTATACAATATATGTAAAAATAATGATCCGAAACTACAAGTCGCTTGTCATTATTACCAATGACGGCTCTGTTATGTAGACTTAAAATTTGGTTAGGATTTACAAAAAGAAAAAAGTTTGTAACAATTCCTTAACATATGGTGCAAATTGCGTTATAATTAGCAAGGTTGTTACCGGAGATTATAGCATTTTTGAAACCATATTTAAAGAGGAGTAACCATGTTGACCACGAAGATCAAAGCAGCGGTAAAGGTGATCATGATATCAGGTGCCGTCACCGTGCTTTCGGCCATGAGCGCATTCGGAGCGCAGGTTGATTACGAAACTTTTGTAAAGAGTACCCTGGCAGGTGAGTTTGTTCTTCCCGCAGGAGTGATGGCTGAGTTTAAGGAGGCCATCAATAGCGGAGATACCGACAGGGGTATGGAGATCTACAGGGATTATTTTGACGGGGATGATGCAGACGGCATCTCCTACGAAGTGGCCGCAGTGGATGAGGATGATGACGAAGACGTGGAAGCTTCACAGTCTGCGGATTCAAAGGATGAAGAAAAAAGCGCTGAGGCAGAAGCAGCACCTGAAGCGGAAGCGGCTGATCAGAAGAGTGAAGTATTGGGTCAGGTGGAAGCACCTGCGGCCGACGGTGATCATTACGGTCTGTCCGATGCAGATTATATGAACCTTTGCAAGATAGTACATACGGAAGCCCATACCCAGGGCGTGACCGGTATGCAGATGGTGGCGAATGTTATCCTCAACAGGGTTAAGAATTACAGGTTCCCCAATTCGGTTACCGCAGTCATAGCCCAGCCCGGACAGTTTCCTCCCGTAAATTCCGGTAAGTTCGCAGCCTCTCTTCCCGACTCTGCCACCATGATGGCGGTAGACAAGGCGCTGGCGGGTGAGGATAATTCCCGGGGAGCCCTTTATTTCAGAGGCACCACCTCCACTTCCAACTGGGGCAACCGCATTTACATGTTCACCTACGGCGGGCAGAGCTTTTACACCAACTGATGGATTTACGGCCATGGCTTTGTGTCATGGCCTTTTCTTTGACTATGAAGACAGACTGTGGTAAAATAACCACTGTCTGTTTTTTTGCGAAAGGATGACAACAGATCTTCATTCTGAGCAAGAGATCATCTTTTTTGAGGAGATATATTATGAGCGAACTGTATTATACCACTACCAGAGATTCAGGAATCAAAGTAAGCGCCTCTCAGGCCATAATAAAAGGTCTGGCTCCCGACGGAGGTCTGTTTGTCCCTTCCTTCATCCCGAAGCTTGATATCACTTTGGATGAGCTTAAGGATATGAGCTACCGTGAGACCGCCATGGCCGTCATGAAGCTTTATCTTACGGATTTTACCGAAGAAGAACTGGGAAAGTGTATAGACAATGCTTATGATGATAAATTTGATACGCCTGTGATAGCGCCTCTCAAAAAAGCAGGAAGCGCATATTATCTGGAACTGTTTCATGGAAAGACCATAGCCTTTAAGGATATGGCCCTGTCGATCCTGCCTCACCTTATGACTACCAGCGCGAAAAAGAACGGAGTGGAGGATGAGATCCTCATATTGACCGCCACTTCGGGAGATACAGGCAAGGCAGCCATGGCAGGCTTTGCGGATGTGCCGGGCACCCGGATCATGGTGTTTTATCCCAAGGGCGGGGTATCGGGCATCCAGGAACGTCAGATGGCCACACAGACCGGGGCTAATGTCCGGGTGGTCGGCGTCAGGGGAAACTTTGATGACTGCCAGAGCGCCGTTAAGCGCATGTTTGCGGACAAAGAACTCAATGAGCGCATAAAGAAGGAAGGCTTCGTCTTTTCCAGCGCCAATTCCATAAATATCGGACGCCTTGTTCCTCAGATAGTATACTATGTGTATGCTTACGGACAGCTGTTAAAAGCACAGGCCATCAAGGCGGGAGAGGAGATAGATATCACAGTTCCCACCGGCAATTTTGGCAACATCCTGGCAGCCCATTACGCTAAGCGCATGGGACTTCCGGTGAATAAGCTGATATGCGCATCCAATGAGAACAAGGTACTTTATGATTTCTTTAAGACCGGCGTATATGACAAGAACAGGGAATTCATCCTCACCAGTTCCCCTTCCATGGATATACTGATCTCCTCGAATCTTGAGAGGCTGATCTACCATATCGCGGGAGAGGACAGTGCCCTGACTGCTTCGCTTATGAAGGATCTGGCACAGAAGGGAAGATATGAGATCACCAAAGAGATGAAGGATAAGCTGGACGATTTTTACGGAGGCTTCGCCGGCGAGGATAAAGTCTTTTCCAAGATTAAGTCCCTTTATGATGAGACGGGATATGTGCTTGACACCCATACCGCGGTGGCCGGAGCGGTTTATGATGAATACCGTGAAAACACAAAGGATGACAGGGTTACCGTGATAGCTTCCACTGCGTCTCCCTATAAGTTTGCCACATCAGTGCTTTCTGCCATAGATGCTGAAAAGTACAAGGGTCTGGACGATTTTGCCCTGGCCGATGAACTGTCCGCCATTTCAAAGACCAAGATACCCGAAGCCATCAGCGGCATAAAAAATGCTCCCATACTGCATGACACTGTCTGCAACGTAGGGGAGCTGAGTGATG
>JAEEZH010000202.1 GCA_016288495.1 Lachnospiraceae bacterium | reverse complement strand
ATATGATTTAAGGGTCAAAAGCACTTCGTGCCATTTTGTGATACAAGATATAGTCATTCTGAGCGAGCTCAATGACTATATCTTGCATCACAAAAGGTGCCAAGGCACCTTTTGACCCTCAAATCATTATATGAGGAAATACTCCGGTCATTTTCCCTCAATATTTATTACAACATACTCCGATTTTGTTCCGGTCTTGAATTTGATCGCCCAGTCGGATATGCCCGATGTGACGATAAATTCCGTACCGTCTCTCTTTTGATACCCGTAGGTACTGTCATTGGCTCCGATCCACTCTCCTACTCTGGTTATGGGGATGAGCTGGCCGCCGTGGGTATGTCCTGAAAGGACAAGATCCGCCCCTGCCAGGCTCTCCTCAGTATAATCGTTAGGCTGGTGATCCAGCATCAGCATGTATTTATCCGGATCCAGCCCCTGTGTCAGTTCGCCGGCGCTTTTCCTTCCGGCATCGCTCTTATCCTTTCTGCCGATCAGATAAAACGAATCGTTTAACAGAACAGACTCATCCTCAAGAACGACAACTCCGTTCTTCTTAAGCTCCTCAACAAGATCTTCATAGGAAAAATCCCTGCCGTTATAATATCCCTTATCATGATTTCCGAAAACATAATAGACCCCGCAGGTGGTTTCAAGCTCTCCCAGTGCCTTGCAGGCTCTTACCATGTCCTGCTTTACGCTATCGTCATCCACATAATCTCCGGCAATCAGCACAAGATCCGGATTTTCCTGCCCGATAGTTTTCATATGCCGGGCAAAGCCCTCTCCGTCAAAGGTCGTTCCGATGTGTGAGTCGGCAAAGAGGACAGCCTTCAGTGTATCCTGTCCCAGGTCCTTGTCCGTTTTAAGATCATAGACAGTCCTGAAGACATGATGAGCAAGATACCAGCCCACGCACAGGTATACCGTTGTGAACACAATTACCGCAATGCCGGTATAATAGGGTCCGGATCGCATCTCGCCCTTTTTCGGAACCTTTCTGAGCTTTCCTGCCATCCATGTGATGAAATCTCCCAGGATCCAGAACAGCATCAGATTAAGCACTACGACTATGGTGTTCACGCTGTCTTTAATAAAAAAGCAGACACCGATAAGGATGGGAATGAGCGCCAGCAGTATGTGCACCCCCTTCCTGTCCCCCGCTATCCTTTTAACCGTATCAAAACGCATAAATCTTGTGAACAGGTAGATGATACCTGCTATGGTTCCCGCTATCGTCAGTCCGAATATAACCAGCCACATAAACATTTTTCAGATTTTCCTTTCTGTGCCATCAGGGGCAGTTTCCGCAGCATGCTGCAATTCATTCGCGTTGCTTTTATTATATGGTGTCGCAAGAGTCATGTAAATATTGCTCCGGCATTTTTATACTCTGTCGTTACCACTTATGCGGCAGTTCACCCCTGGATGAACTGTTACTTCACGGGTCATGAAATAAATGACAGGCGCTGTCCACGGCTCTTGAAAAAAGCATGAAAATGGAATAAACTCATCAGTGTACGATCTGCTTACGCAGATCGACGCAGAAGAGGAAATGATCCGGCTTAGGCCGGATCGGCGCAAACTGAAGTTCGCACCTAAGCGTACGATCTGCTTACGCAGATCGACGCAGAAAGGTTTCACGTATTATCTGCGTGGATAAGGTTTAAAGATATGATATCAGAGAATAAACCCGTGGCATCGGGTAAGATAGTGGCAGTATGTATCAGTGAAAAAAAGGGAACGCAGAAAAACGTTGTGCCCGAAGGCCGGCTTATTGAGGAGCATGGGCTTGAATCGGACGCCCATGCCGGAAAATGGCATCGTCAGGTAAGCCTTTTAGCTGTGGAAAAGATAAGTGAATTCAATGACAGTGGCGCCAGGGTGGAATACGGAGCCTTCGGGGAAAACCTGGTGGTGGAGAGCTTTGACCTCAAAACCCTGCCCATCGGGACACGGTTTCGCATCGGTGAGGCAATGCTTGAGCTTACCCAGATCGGAAAGCAGTGCCATGATCATTGCCCCATCTATGAATCGGTGGGTGACTGTATCATGCCCCGTGAGGGGGTATTTACCAGAGTTCTTAAGGGAGGGACGGTAAAGCCCGGAGATGTTATCGAACAGCTTTCGCCGGAAGAGCTATAGACATCCTCTATGACGGGCTGATGGTGAAACTAAACGAGCCGGTGCTGCAGAGAAACGTATTGCCGGGCCGGAAGCTCAGCTGACCCGGAAATAATATAACCCACATCAGGTTTTGCCTGATGGCGTTTACTGCTGCGGATCCTGGCCGCTGAAAACGGCATATTTCCTTACAAAATCCGTACGTAACAGTTCACCCAAGGGGGTGAACTGTTACGTGGAACGAGGAACCGTCCCCTCGTTCCATGTGCTTACAGAAGTGAATTAATGCACTCCTCAACCTTCTTCATGTCAGCGGTAGGCTCGAATCTCGCTGCCACATTTCCGTCACGGTCAACCACGAACTTGGTGAAGTTCCACTTGATATCGGGCTTGTTTCTCCAATCGGGATCCGCAGCATCAAACATATTCTCAAGAATGGACTTTAATTCATGATCATCGAAGCCCTCAAAGCCCTTCTGTTCCTTGAGATAAGTATACAGAGGAAGCTCGTTCTCGCCGTTTACGTCAGACTTCTTCATCTGGGGGAAGGTGGTATTATAGTGCAGCGTGCAGAACTCATGGATCTCTTCGTCCGTACCAGGAGCCTGTCCCCCGAACTGGTTGCAGGGAATGTCGAGGATCTCAAGGCCCTTGTCGTGATAGTCCTTATACAGCTGCTCGATAGGCTCGTACTGGGGGGTAAAGCCGCAGCCCGTAGCGGTATT
>JAEEZH010000201.1 GCA_016288495.1 Lachnospiraceae bacterium | reverse complement strand
TCACCATACCGTTTTCACTGACTGTGGCCACCTCTTCATTACTGCTCTTATATGCGACAGAGGTCTTTGCTCCCGTCAGTTCGCTCCTAAAGGTGTCGCCTTTTTTTAAGGTGATGGAATCCCGGGTAAAGGCTATAGTCTGGGTCTCTTTTTCCTTAACCGGTTCAGGTTCAGGCTCCTTTACCGTCACCTTAAAGCTTGCCTGCGCCGAAAACCACTCATCCGTCTCCTTTGCCGTGACAGTGATAATGGCTTCTCCCTTGCCTACGGCCTTCACCATACCGTTTTCGCTGACTGTGGCCACCTCTGGGGCACTGCTGCTATAGGATACTGCAGTCTTCGCTCCGGTCACCTCATTAACATAGGTATCTCCTACTGTCAGAGTAACGGAATCCTCGCTGACGGATATGGTCTGAGGTTCCCGATGGATAATGGAAACCTGCTTCGGTGATCCGGCGTAATCGGTTGATTTCCCTCCATTCACCTTTTCCCCCAGAAGATAGATATTAACTCCATACCCCTGATAAAAGACTTTACAATCATCTGAAACCGAATAGCCTTCCGGCAGTGTAAAGGTTCCCTTGCCCTCTTCGCCTATCTCACCGGAAATGTTCAGTCTGCCATAACACTCAAGCCATTCTCCACTGCTCCAGACCCCATTATGACCATCACTCTCTGAGCCTCCCGTGATCACCACCGACAGCTGTGTGGGATCACCTTTGACTTCTGAATACGGTATAGTCAATGTATTGCCGCTTACCTCAGCCTTTCCCGGACTCACATCAAGACTTTCATCCAGCATCGTCAGCTTATACTCCGATCCCTGGCTCGAATCCTGTCCCGCGAGCAGGGATGAAAAAACGATCCTGTCCATGTCAACATAAAAAGCCGGACTCACGCCGTGGGAGTCCACATCATTCACGCTGTAATAGCTTAATCCACCGTTAAAGACCACAACAGCGGCGGTAGGCCGGTCCTCCACTACTCTTGCCTCATCCGGTAATTTGTCATCGCACTCCGAGCGCAGCCACCAGTCCGAGAAGAAATCACTCCCATGTTTCTTTTTTATACGGGTGTTAGAGGGTACAAAGTACTCATAATATCCAAAAATATTACTGTATGCCTGTCTCACATCCAGCAAAAATATCGGATCATACTTACCCAGTTCAGCAGAATGATAATTCTCCGGAGTTCCGCCATAGGCCTCTTCGCCTTCATACCGCGAGGTTTTGATACCATCCCTCTCAGCAGCTGTGAACACAGACTTATTACCATAAAAGCTATCACCCTGCAGCCAGTCTCTGATACTGCTTTCTTTCCATTTATTTGACTTATCAGATGAATCGAAAGCCTGATAAGTCAGTATCTCGTCGCAGTCCAGAAGAAGATAAGAATCTATCGCGCTCAGCACCCTGTACTTCACGGGATAATAATCCGATCCATCATCACTGTATTTACCATAATACACATAGTCTCCACTCCAGTAAGCATTCTTATCCTTGGGTTCATCGGGACAGAAATCGATTCCCCTTATCCTCAGACCGGTGATGGTCTTTTCCGCAATCTCCGCATTTGCCGTCACCACTAAGAGCTCACAGGGTATAGTACCCATGATCATGGCTGCCGACATAAAGAGAACCAGCAAAACCTTCGATAATCTGACTCTGTAACCTGTATCAACCATATCCGTTCCTCCTCGTATAATACGTATCGCCCCTGCGGCTTGCCTGCTAATCGGATTTTACACTATCCACCCTGATTTATCAAGAGATCAATCCCGGCCGCCGATGTTTTTTTTAATCCGGCCTGCGATCTTTTTTATCCTGCCAAGATTCCTGGATAATCTGTACTCTGCTTTACCGGAAAAATAATTCAAAAGTCCTTTGTTCTCCTCCTGATCCGCAAGGCAGTACCTTGCGCTTAGCCCGGGAGCAATAAACTCAAGCTCCTTTCTGGAGGGATTATAGAGCTCCTGTGCAGTCCGAAGATCCGTAAAGCTCTCTTTAGGATACAGATCCTCCCTTACAAAAAAGGCGTTCACGCCGGTAAGATTTGTCCCTGCCAGGACATATCCCTTTTGCCTTCCCAGCTCCTCCATTGCTTTCAGCGAGGCTCCCTGCCAGTCCGATCTGTCCCAGATATGCTTCGCATCATATGCCTGTTTCCAGTACAGGTCCGGCGGAAATTTGCCATTATACTCTATACATACCAGCCGTGGTCTGACAGATGTCACAGCCTCCCAGACATACCAGTCATTTCCGTCGATATCTATGCTCAGAAGATCGGGGGGCGCATCTGTCCTCTGAGCTTTTCTGCCATACCTTATCATCCTTTCTATGTTTTCCCTGGTGATAAATCCATGAACAACCTTAAGACGGCCGTTTTTTATCACTGGTCTGAAACTGCTCCCTATTTCCCTGCAAAACGCCTTATTACCCTCGATCCACAGACCATGCCAGCCGCAATGCAGAAGATAGTGTGTGTTGCATTCCAGTCCGTTTCCCACTCCCAGCTCGATAAACTCCTTTGTCTTTGTTCCTATCCTGCGGAAGATCTCATGTATAATCCCGTCCTCATCATTCTGCGAATACACCTTATATCCAAAGTTTTCCAGTGCCCGTGGGTCTCTCATACGATCCCGTGTAAGCTCATCCCAGCACAGTCCGCCACAGATCCTTCTTTTAAATTCCATATCACCTTCTCCTCATAATAATATGCTTCGGGACCGACTTTCATTCTCCCACCACCTCATCCATTGATAATGCTTTTTTCGATCCATTTATAACACCTTAAAAGTCCTTCCTCCAGATCCACCTCAGGTTCCCAGCCAAGTATTTCTTTTGCCTTTGAATAATCTGCGCATCTTGCCTTATCACCCTCAGGTTTTGACGGATCAAACCGGGGCACGATCTTTTTCCCGGAAATCCGGATTATGGTTTCCACCACTTCTCTGATGCCGGTGCAGTATGAAGGACCGATCTGTATACAGCCCTTTCCCCAGCCCCTTTCCAGTGCCGACAGGATCGCCTCTGTGACATCATCCACATGGATAAAGGCCCTTTTCTGATCGCCTTCACCCATCACAATAAATTCCTCTTTCGGAAAAAGGACAGCTTTCCGTATCAGCGCAGGTATGACCTGACTCCTGCAGCCGTAGTCCGCAGGCGTGCCATATACATTATGGAGCAGCAGCGTACAGCAGGGGATCCCTGTCTCCTTCTCCAGATAATCCAGCTCCAGCTGCCCCATAAGCTTGCTCCATCCGTAGGCAGACTCCGGATATGCAGGAAACAGTTCTTCCTCTCTCAGAGGTTCGGGATTCGAATTATTCTGTCTGGCAGCCGGGAAGCTGCAGGCAGTCCCCACATAGATAAGTCCTTTTATCTTATCCCGTCCCGCTTTTCTCGCCGCGTGAAACACATTTGAATTTATCAGATTATTTATCCGGAATATTTCTCCCTGATTCCGAAATACATATTCTATGCCTGCCACCCTGGCTGCAAGATGGACTATATAGTCTGTCCTGCCCACCACCTTCTCACAGGCATCCGGGTCGCAAAGATCCACATTAAAAAAATGAGAGTCCGGATCTATAACGGCATTGCCTTCCTCATCATACAGGTACCCGACTTTTCCCCGCCACAGATTATCGGCCACAAAAACCTCCCAGCCCTCCTTCGACAGTCTCCTGACAAGATTGGAGCCGATCATCCCGCACCCGCCGGTGATCAATATGGATTTTTTTTTATATACCGAAGCAGGCATCTTAACTCCTCTGAAATGACTGATCTGACTCCGCTAATGATATCACAACAGGCTTTCCAAAACAAGCTACGGG
>JAEEZH010000200.1 GCA_016288495.1 Lachnospiraceae bacterium | reverse complement strand
TGAGAAACAGAACGGGGTTTTGATAAAGAGAAAGTATGTCAAAGGCTTAAGTGAGCATTTTCTCAGCAACACAAAGAATAATCGTATCCCGGATCCTTTCTCGACGATTGATAAGATCATAAGGAAAAGGGGAGATCTTTATCAGATTAAAAAATGGTATGAAAAATACAGAGCTCTGATAAAAAATGAGGCTCCGGATCTGGTCCACACGGTATCGCCCATGTCATATCTGGGCCGGCTGAATCTGTGGAAGGCGGCCTGTGATCTTGACCTTCCGGTATCCCATGTGGCCAGGGGCCCGAATCTATTGGAACTTAATTTCTTCGGAGGGAAACTTGACGGATACAACGCAAGCCAAAATGCCAGAGCCTCAGCCTATCTGACCGCTCTGGCAGCGCCATCCCGCTATATGCTGGATCGCCATAACAGGGCGGGGATAAAAGGGCAGAGCTTTAATGAGGTCATCTATAATGCCATAGAATTTTCGCCCCTTGCCCTGTCCGAAGATATGGCAAAAAAGAAGGAGAACCTGATCCTTTATGCGGGGGAACTCAGAAAGGAAAAGGGCATCCATACCCTGATCCGGGCCATGGAGGGGCTGTCTGATGCAAGGCTTCTTATCATCGGGAGAGGCCCGCTGTCGGAGGAGATAAAAAAAGAAGCAAAGGCAGAAGTGCTGGACTGGATGGACAGGGAAGAGCTTTACGCTCATATGAGAAAAGCAAAAGCCGTGATACTTCCCTCCGAATGGGAAGAGCCCTTTGGAAGAGTGCTGACGGAAGCCATCGGAAACGGCACCATAGCCATGGGAAGCGACAGAGGCGGAATACCGGAAGTCCTTGGATATAATGAGGCTTACATATTTCACAGCAAGGATGTCCCGGCCCTCAGAAGCCGTATTGAAAGGGTGCTTGATATGAGCCCCTCTGTCTACATGGAGGAAGTATCCAAACTGCAAAAGACCATTGTCCGGTTTACGGATGATGTCTATGCCGATAACTGGGAGAGGTTCTTTTTACAGCAGCTAAGGACATTTAAGAGAGATCATGAAAGACATTGATGTAAAGATAGCAGAATCCGAAGCCATCTGGCGCAGATACAGATACGAAAACATGGGGGTCCGTGAAAGTCTGGGACTCTTTTGCGGTGCGCTGAAAAGAAGCCTGGGCAAAAGGATCGGAAATGCCCTTGGGACTGCGTGCACGGACATGAAAAGGGCTTCTTTTAAGCCTTCGTATGATAGGAACAAAGTAAATACTGTGGTTTCCCTTACCAGTACAAAGGGCCGGCTTTCAAATATCTTTCCGACCTTGTATTCCCTTACAGCCCAGACCCGCAAGCCGGATCTCATAGTTCTCTGGCTTGGGAAAAACGGGGCATATCAGGGGAATTTGATATCAAGGATCCGCTCCATGGGGATCAGGGTCTGCTTCAGGGAGGATCTGGGACCGCATACCAAATATTATTACGCTTTTCGTGAATATAAAAACGATCTGGTCATCACGGTGGATGATGACATCATCTATCACAGGAATATGGTAGATGAGCTGTATGGGACCTGTCAAAAGCACAGGGACTGTGTGATCGCAAGGCGCGTGAACAGGATGCGGTTTGATCAGGGGAAAAGGCTGCTTAAATATAAGGACTGGATCTGGGAATACAGGGATGCCGATGCTCCCGCCCATGACCTGCTTGCAACCGGGGTGGGTGCGGTGCTTTATCCGCCCCTTGTTATAGCGTTGATCTGCCGGGAAGACAAAGACTTCCTTAAGGTATCACCCCGGGCTGACGATATCTGGCTTAAATTCCGGGAGCTTTCAAAGGGTGTAAAGGTCTGTGCCGTTTATGATTCCCGTTTTGATCATGATATCATCAACCGGAAAAGCCAAAGGACTTCGCTGGCGTCTGCAAATGTAGACGGGGGAAAGAACGATCTGTGGATAAGGAATTGCATGAAATATTTTGGAATGACCCATGATCTTTGCGAAAGAGTATTGGGTCAAAGAGGTGATGTATGAGCATTCCCCGTGTGATCCATTATTGCTGGCTGAGCGACGATCCGGTTCCGGAGAGCATGAAACACTATATGGAAGGCTGGAAGCGGATACTTCCCGGTTATGAATTCGTGAAATGGGATCTTGAGAGGTTTGATAAGGCATCTTCGGTCTGGGTCAGCGAAGCGGTTGAACAAAAAGAATATGTATTTGCATCCGACTATATCAGGATCTTTGCCGTATATCATTACGGCGGTATATATCTGGATATGGATGTTGAGGTTTTAAAGCCCTTTGACGGGCTGCTTAATGGGCCTTATATGTTTGCCTATGAAAGCCTTGACAGAAAAAGGATCGAGTCAGGCTGCTTCGGAGCGGAAAAGCACGCGCCTTTTCTGAAGGCCTGCCTTGACTATTATAAGGACAGGCATTTCGTGAGGGAGGACGGGATCTTTGATACCCGGCCCCTGTCCAAGGTGATGGGTAATATTTTCAGGGAAGGAAGTATGGATCTTAATGTTTATCCCTGGGAATATTTTACGGCTAAATCTTTTGCGACAGGGATTGAGACCCCGGGGGATGATACCTTTGCCATCCACCATTTTGCGGGATCGTGGAAGAGTGAGGATGAACGCAGGATCATAGAAAAGGGACGCAGGATCAGAAACGCGCATCCTGTCATGGGAAAGGTGCCGGCATTTGTTTACGAGAAAACGCAAAAAGCCGTATCCGTGATAAGAAAAGGCGGGATAAAGGAGCTGTTTTACCGGATCGGGCAATATTTTCAATGAACAGATCAAAGGAAATAAATCTCTTATATACAATGGATGACAATTTTGCCATGCAGGCGGCGGTATCAATGGTATCCCTGTTTGTCAACAACCCGCAGCTTGGCTTTCACCTGTATATCATATCAGATAACATATGTCAGGCTAACCTTGACAGGCTTAAAAGCCTGGCCGGAGAATACGGACATGTGATGGATATCATCGATATGCCGGATCTTGAAGATCGTATGGGAGTAAAGCTCATAACAAACGGTCTGGTAAGGGCGGCATATTGCAGGCTTTTTCTCTGCGAGCTGCTCCCTCATGATGTGGACCGGTTGATATATATGGATCCGGATACCCTTGTGGTGGGAAATATATCGGCTCTTGCGGATATCCTGGATTCACAAGCTTTCGAAAAATACCCTCTGGCGGCCTGTCTGGATTCAAAGGCTGTTTTTAAACGACTGCACGGCTTTAAAAGGAATGAAAGATATTACAACGACGGGATCCTGTTGGTCAACCTGAGATCCTGGCGGGAAAACGGTGTACAGGAAAAATTTTCCGGCGAGATCAGAAGGCGCCAGGGCAGATCCGTTGATGCGGACCAGTCATATATCAACTGTGTGATGCCTGGCCGGATAATGACACTTCCCCCTGAATATAATGTCATGTCGGTATATTTTAATGATTACGATGACTATCTTAAGATAAGCGGATACAGGAAGGATGAGATATATACGGAGAGTGAGCTAAAGGCTGCGGTGAAAGATCCGGTCATCATACATTTTGCAGGGGACAGGATGTTCAGACCCTGGTATAAAAACTGCAGGCACTGCATGAAGGAAGAGTGGATGAAGTATTTAGGTAAAACCGAGTGGAAGTCCTTTGTCCCCCATGAGAATGCGCCCGAATATGTCATTTCACCTGCTGCCGCCTTAAAAAACAGGATGATCAGGCTGCTCCTTAAGGATCCTTTTGTGGCAGGGTGTTATGTGAGACATAAATATGGATTTAATGTCCGGCTTTTTCGGGAGTAAGGACGGCAATTATAAAGGATGAAAAACAATAAGACCATCAGCAATTCCATATATAATCTGATAAGGACCATAGGGATATTTCTGTTTCCTGTCATCACCTTTTCCTATATTTCAAGGATCTTTCAGGCGGAGGGCATGGGAAGGGTCAATTTCGCCAAGTCCTTCATCGGCTTTTTTTCGATGATCGCCATGCTGGGAATAAGGTATTACGGGATCAGGGAATGTGCAAAAAGGCGGGATGACAAGGAGGAGCTGTCACGGGTCTTCGGGGAGCTTTTGCTTTTTAATCTGATATCCACCTTCGCCGCCTATGTTATCCTGTATCTTTTCCTGTGCATCAGCGTGAAGGCAAATGAGTACAGGGTAGAGATAGGGCTTTACAGTATCACGATGTTTCTTACGGTCATCGGCGTAGAATGGCTGTTCATCGCTGTGGAGGATTATAAATATCTTGCCGTAAGAAGCATTATTATCCAGGTCATCACCCTGCTGGCAGTATTGCTGCTGGTTCACGGGAAAGAGGATATATATTTATACATCATTATCCAGGTGGTATCCAATCTGATCGTTTATGCTTCGGGACTGATCTATGCCCGAAGATATATAGGTTTTATGAAGCCCCGTCCCGGGAATCTGGCCGTACATTTAAAACCGGTCATGTATCTGTTCCTTGTCATGATGTCCGTGGAGATATTCACCAATATGAACACCGTGATGCTGGGATACCTTTCCGGCGACGTACAGGTGGGCTGTTATTCGGCCGCTTATAAGATGAGCGCCGTCATTTGTTCCTTTGTTTCTGCCGTAACTACGGTGATCATGCCCAGGATCGCCTATCTGCTCAAAAATGAGAATGAAGATAAGGCAAAGGAGCTGCTGAAAAAAGCAGTCCAGTTCATACTCATGGTCGACATTCCAATCTGCGTGGGGGCCTGCATCTACAGCCGGAACTTTATTTTCATCTTATGCGGCGGATCCTTTGCAGCTGCGATACCGGCATCCATGATACTGGCGATGCGGTCGTTGTTATCCCCGATAAACGGAATGCTGCTGACCCATTATATGATCCCCCGGGACAGGGAAAAAGAGGCGATCATCATCACATCGTTGACGGCTGTGTTCAACATTATCCTGAACGCATTGCTGATACCCTCTTTCGGAGCTGTGGGGGCGGCCATATCGACTGTCTGCTCCGAAATGGCGGAGATGATACTGATCTTTGTATTTGTAAGGAGTTATCTGAATGTCAGGACTATTTTCTCAAAGGGTTATCAATACCTTCTGTGCGTTATACCCGTGATCCTGATCGCTGTGGGAACCGGGCTGCTTATTGACAATGTGGTCATTTCGGTGATCCTGGGGGTTATCATAGCCGTACCGGTATATTTTTTACTGCTGTATCATATCAGGAATGAATATCTGCTGGAGGGTATTACTCTGATAAGGGATATGCTGAAGGATAAGGATTAACGTAAGACGGGCCGGATGTGCCGGAAAAAGCTGTCAGGAAACGGATAACGGAAAACTGAAGAGTCGGGCGATAAAAAATGGCGAAGAACAGAAAAAAAGCTTCCCCGGAAACCGGGGGCGCGGCAAAATTTACGATGATATGGCTGGTGAACATCTACGTGTTTCTGATGCTGGCCGTCTATCCTCTGTATTATCATGACAAATACTACGACATGAGCGATGCGAAATGGGGCTTCTTTAAATATGTATCCCTGGTTTTCGCCATATTGGCAGGTTTGATATTCATCTGGTATGTGGGAAGCTTTATCGCAGACGGTAAAATAAAAGAATTCCTTAAGACGGCATATGAAAACCTGACACTCACCGACGGGTTTGCCCTTGCCTATCTTGCAGTATGCTGTATATCCACTTTCATATCACCTTACAGGCAGTATGCCATATGGGGTTATGAGGGCTGGTACATGGGGCTGGCAGCCCAGGTTTGCTTTGTCCTCATCTATTTCCTGGTTTCAAGATACTGGAGGTGGGACTCCACCCATCTGTTCATATTCCTTATGACTGCCTTTGTAGTGTTCTTCTTTGGGGTGATCATGAGATTTAGGATAGATCCCATGGAAATGTATGGTGGGCTTGATGAGTACAATATCCAGCACTTTATTTCTACCCTGGGCCAGACCACCTGGTATTCCAGCTACATGTGTATCATCTGTCCCCTGGGCCTTATGGCATATATGTGTGCAAAGAAGTCCTGGCAGAGGGTAGCCTTCGGTATATTCTGCGTGATGAGCTTCATGACTGTGGTCACACAGAATTCGGACAGCGCCTACGTAGCCATAGCCGGTATCTTCTATATGCTGTTCTGGATCTCTTTTGAATCCGATGAGCAGTTCTTAAGGTTTATGGAGTGTGTGATCATGGCTCTGGGCTCCTTTAAGCTCATGGGCCTGTTTCAGATGATCTGGGCTGACAGGATGGTGAGCCTGGACAGGCTGTCAATATTCATGAGTCAGTCAGGTGTGACCGCCGTATTGTTTGTTCTGGTGACCGCTCTGTATCTGCTCATGAAGCTTGTGGTGTATAAAAAGACAGGATTTCACATCACCTCGCTTAAGAAGGTAAGAACAGGGCTGTTCATGCTGGCGGCGCTGGGAACGATCTTCATGGTTGCATATATCTGCTTAAATACGACGGGAAAGCTGCCCGATAAATATCTGTCAGAGAATAATTATCTGGTCTTTGATGACAGCTGGGGAAACAACAGAGGGGTTTCCTGGAGATGTGCCCTGGGGGCTTATCTTAAGGGGGATATTTTACGTAAGTTCTTCGGAGTGGGACCGGACTGTTTTGCCCGGATCATTTATACATATTACAGAGCCGATATGGAGCAGGTGTTTGGAAAGGAAACGGCGCAGATCTGCGCCCATAATGAATGGTTGAACTCACTTGTGAATCTGGGGCTGCTGGGTCTCGTTTCATATCTGGGGATTTTTGTATCAGCCTTCACCTCCTGTATAAGGGGGGCAAAAAAGTATCCTTATCTGTATGGAACGGCCATAGCCATAGGGGCGTATTTCCTCCATAATTTTTTCTGCTATCAGCAGATAATCTGTACTCCGACCATCTTTATCCTCATGGGTATGGCGCAGTCGGTGATCAGATACGGCTATGCAAAAGAGGAAACAGCCCCGGCGGGCACTTGACAGGCCCAGGGATAGTATATACTATGGTAGGTAGTATGCCTTTTTATAAAATTCAGTGACGGACAGTGCTGTGCATACATGCACGGAAAGGAAGGATCATGTTTAAGGTAGAAATGCATAAAGTCAGGAGAAGTCTGGTTACGGTTTTGTCAGCTGCTCTGATCATCTCAAATATTTCTTTCCCTGCCTATGCGGCGGAGGAGGTTTCCGGAGATGAGGGCGTAGTGGCTGCTGTAGATGAAACAGTGGCTGATGAGGCCGGAGGGGAAGGCGCAGTCGCAGAAGGCGCGGAAGAGGACTCTGAAGAGAGAACTCTTGGTGACGGTGCGGCTCCCGGCGAACTGTTCATCAGTGATATAAGCGATGATGATCTCAAAGGCTTGATTGCTGGTCCTCTTGGAACAGGGAAGGAAAAGGGTATAACTTCAGCTTCCATAACGGTAAACGGATTTACGATATATGATGAGTATGAGTATGATTATAATTATGACGATTATACGCCTGGTAATTATCCTTATACTTATAGCGACAGTCAGAATAAGATCAAGGTCAGGAATCATCTTGATGATTATGGATTGGAAAAAGGTATAGGCGTTGCATCGGCGAGCAGCGCTTTCGCTGACGCTTATCTGAGATTCGGCGAAGGAACCCCTTTTGAGAAATCCTATATCAGCTTTGAAACCTCCGGAAAGTCCGGTGTGGCTGTAGTGGTAAAGAAGGCTTTTTATAGCTATGGGGATTCCGGTAAAATATATCTTAAAAAAGAAAGTGAAGAAGCCAGGGTACAGTCGCTCCCCGGGGTGGCTTTGGGATATACTTTGGATGTGCCTGCTGCTGTGATACTGTTTGATGATCTGACTGCGGGTACTTATTATTTAAGCGCTGATGAGGATGTGGAGATCTATTACATTAAAGTGATGCCAAAGTCAACCAATAAGACCTGGGATTTTTCGAAGGATGATACCTTTGGCACACTTTACGGTAAAAAGATAGAGAATACCATAGGTTATATTGATGGTATGCTTGTGGATGCCACAGAAGGAGGGCTTGAGCGGAATCCTGGTTCGTTGATTTCGACTTTCTATGCCGGTACCAAATTATATGTTCCTGTATTTGAGAATACAATAGTGTATATAGACGCAGCGCGTGTTGGGTCGATAATCGTAAATGGCGATGCGGTTAGTGGATATAAAAATACATTCTTAAATGTTTCGAGTGAAGAAAGGGAAGGATATTTAACCATAGGGACTTCTTCGGACATATGGATCAGCACTGTTGAGATCGATGACCTTTCCAAGGTGTCGTTTAATGTTTCGGGTAAAACTGTCAAGTCGGCTTTTGTCGATGATAACCTTAGAGTCTCTGAGGCTGATCTGGAGGAAGCAGATGCCAAAGCAGCTGCTGCTGCGCCTGAGGGCAAGATGTTTGGCTGGTGGTCCGTGGCTGAAAACGGTGAGGAATTTGATTTTGATTCCCTCATCCCGATGGATAGGACTTTTTATGCCGTATACATTGATGCTGATGAAGGAGAACTGCTTTTTGATAAAATAACTGAAGTAAAGATATTCGAGGATGAAAATACGGGAGATCGCTACCTGAAAAAAGCGGCCACCAGGATCAATGGATTTACGATATGTGATAACTATGACTATTCGGACAGCCAGAATAAAATAAAGATACAAAGAATCAGTAATGTTCCTTCCGAAAAAACCTGTGTGGCGTCGGCAAGCAAGGCTGCCGTGGATGTATTTGCCATATTCCAGGATGTTGTACCCTTTACCGGGACGTATATCAGTTTTGCGACTTCAGGGGAAGCGGATGTGGCCGTAGTCGCTAAGCCAATAAAAAGATATAGTAGTGACACCGCAGAAAAAAAGGTCTATCTGAAAAAAGAAGGGGGACCGGTATATGAGGAAGTGATCCCGGCGCCCTTTGGCGAATCCGCCCTGATGGTATTTAAGGCAGATGCAGCCGGCACATATCAGTTGAGCACCGATTATCAGTCAAGGATATATTATGTCAGGGTGATCCCTAAGAATGAAAGGGGTCTCTGGGATTTTACGAAAGGTGAAACCTTCGGCAGCCTTGAGGATAAAAAAATAGAGGGGATAACAGGCTATATCGATGGTATGATCGTGGACGCCACAGAGGGGAAACTGGCTTATGAGGATAAGCGTACCCTTTTTGCTGCAGGTACCAGCTTACATGTTCCGGTATCCGATAACTCTGTCCTGCGTGTGGCAGCTGCTCCCGGACAGAATAAGGGTATTAAGATCAACGGCGCCGGCTATGGGACCGGTGATGAGATCGTTGTTAAGTGCGCTTCAGGTACTGTCAGACCCGGATATATGACCCTCAGTACGGAGGCAGACAGCTTTATCAATAAGGTGGAGCTTGGCCATATTGCGGAATTCAATGCATCGGGCAAGACCGTTAAATCCGTATTTGTCGGTAACGGATCCAGGATCACTTCAGCCCAGCTGGCTGCGGCAAAGGCGGCAGCCGAGGCAGTTGCTCCTGCAGGTAAGGTGCTTGACTACTGGTCTGCTTCGCAGGAGGGGGATTCTCCGGTGGATCCGGGCTCGGGAGTGCTTAGAAATAATACCACTTTCTATGCTGTATACAAGGATGCGCCGAAATCTGCAGTCATCACCCTGCCTGTACAGGAGAACTTTACCGTGACTGCAGAGGCTGAGGGCAAAACGGTTATTGACAATAAAGTGACCGTGCCCATTGGCAATGTGGTTAAGCTGTTGATCACTCCGGATGAAGGATATGAGATCAAAGATCATGACATAGTATCGGAAAACGGTATCCCCTTTGAAGCTGCAAGCACATCCGAAAAGGACGGCGTCATAACCCAAAGCTTTAACATGCCCGGGTATGACCTTTTTGTAAGTGCTTCGGCTAAAAAGAAGCAGGCCGGACCGGATGATAAAAAAGATCAGGATGAAAAAAATGACAGTAAGTCCCGTCTTAGGGAAGCTGCGGCCCTGACCGATAAGCTGTCGGAGGCTCTTGGAAAGGGTAAGGCCGGTGAAGGTATCTTCAGCGTATACCAGTCGGAATATGATGGGGCGACCACCCAGGTTACTGTGGTAAAGGGTAAGGAAAAGAGCGTAGCCGTTGACCTTGCTGCTCTTAAGGAGGGTGAGAACAGGCTGACCTTTAACACCGGAGTCAAGCTTACCCTGACAGGCGGTGAATTCACCGTGTCGGATTGCAGCCTGCCTTCCGATAAGGACAAGGCAAAGGCCAAAAAGCTCCTTAAGACCAATAAAAAGACAAAAGCCCAGATACTGAATCTCAAGTCCTTTAAGAGCGCCAAGGGCGGATCATATCAGCTCACGCTCGTAAGCGGGGCAAAGACCCTCCTCATAGATGTGGTGGATGTGAGCCTTAACAAGAAGGGCTTTAAGTCGGTTGTACTTGATAAGGGTGTATCGGAGAACAGTGTCTCAAACAACGCCGTATCGGAGGCTGAGATAGACGACAGAGGCTTTGCAAAGGATAAGGACGGCGCAGTAGTCACTATCGCCACAGCCCCTGTTCTCAAGAAGGAGATCTCTTCAGAAGAGAAGGAGAGCGCCAGATTCCTGTCAGGTACCTGGTTCATCGGTAAGAAGGCCATCACTGACCGTGAGACACAGGTGGTTTCCCTGAATAAGAAGGGGACTGCACAGGTGATCGTAAAGTACAACCTGGACGGATCCCTCAGCATAGCCAAGGCAGAGGGCAGCCGGAAGGGCAGTGTAAACCTGGTCTACATCCTGAACGGCAAAACCTACAAGGCAAAGCTCAAGGTGCAGTAAACCAGAGTCATTCTGAGCGTAGCGACGTATATCACACCATGAAATGGTGTGATGCCGCCCCGGCGAGGGGTTGCGAAGCAACAGGAAGAATCTTGATAGACTTGGCATAGCATTAAAGTAAACCATAAAGAAGGATAATATGAAGATCAACATTTATTACGGCGGCAGAGGCCTGGTGGGAGACCCCTGCCTCTATGTACTCGACCGCCTGACTGAGCTGTTTGATGAGCTGCATGTAAAAACGGAAAGATACAATCTCCACGAGCACAAAAGGCAGATATCATCCCTTCCCGCCACCATGAAGGATGCGGACGGGATCATACTGGCAGCCACGGTGGAGTGGTATGGGATTGGCGGTCTGATGACTCAGTTCCTGGATGCCTGCTGGCTGTACGGAGATAAGGAAAAGATCAGGTCGGTATGCATGTTTCCTATAGTGATGTCCACCACCTACGGAGAGAGGGAAGGCCTTCACACCCTTAATATGGCCTGGGAGACCCTGGGCGGAGTTACCTGTGAGGGACTTTGCGGTTATGTGGCCGATGCGGCTTCCTTTGAGCTGAATAAGGACTATCTGAAGCTCATAGAAAAACGGGGTGAGAACCTGTACCGCACCATTTCCCAGAAAATGCCCTTCCTGCCGGCCAGCTCATATTCCATGAAGCAAAATGTCTCGGCTTCGGCGCCCATTCCGCTTTCACCCCAGGAGACGGAGACGCTGTCGAAGCTTGTTTCCGATGACGAATATGTAAAGACCCAGAAGGAGGATATAAAGGAGCTGGCCAGCCAGTTCAAATCCATGCTCTCAGGAGGCACCGAAAAGGGGGAGGAGCCTCTTTTTGCCACATTCAGATCCCATTTTAAACCGCAGAAGAATCTGGATGCTTCCTACAAATTCGTGATAGAGGGCAATAAGAACCCTGTGATAATGCGGATCAAAAATGACAGCTTTGCCATAGAATACGGCAACATAGAAAGACCGGCGGTCCTGTGTAAATTAAAGCCGGAGATCATGGATGATATCACCGGAGGGCGCATGACCTTTCAGCGGGCCTTCATGTCAGGCGTGATGCAGGTCAAGGGCGACTTTAACCTGCTGAGGATGCTGGATACGGTGTTTGAGTTTAAGTAACGATCCGTAAGGATTGGAGAATATATTATTTTCAGGAGGTAATCTATGGAGGATTGTATTTTCTGCAAACTTGCCAACGGCGTGTTTGAGACCAACACACTTTATGAGGATGAGGATTTCAGGATCATTCTGGACGCAGCGCCGGCCACAAAGGGCCATGCCCTGATCCTGCCTAAAAAGCACTATGCCAACATTTATGAGATCCCCTCGGATCTGCTGTCAAAGGCTGCGGCTCTTGCAAAGGAGCAGGCGGAACATATGACGAAGGTCCTGGGAGCGGACGGCTTTAATATCGTACAGAATAACGGGGAGACGGCAGGACAGACCGTATTCCATTTCCATATCCACCTGATACCCAGATACAAGGATGACGGACAGAGGATAGGCTGGAAGCCCTCATCTCCCGATGCGGATGCCCAGAAAGCCTTATGCGATCAGCTGAAGCGGTAGTAATAACAGTAATAACAGTAGTCGTTTTGAACCGTTCATTGTAGTCATTCAGAAGCGTTTACTGTAGTCATTCAGAACCGATCACTGTTGTCATTCTGAACCGTTCACTGTTGTCATTCTGAACCCCGAAGGGGTGAAGAATCTTTAGAATATAGATCAATATAATAATATACGGAGGTATCTACCATGAGCAAAGTAACCTATGATTATTCCAAAGCAGCCTGCTTCATCTCAGCTGAGGAAGTGGACAATATCAAGGCCCAGACCGTAGCCGCCAGGGACCTGCTGGTATCCAAAAAAGGCGCCGGCAATGATTTCCTGGGCTGGATCGATCTGCCGGTGGATTATGATAAGGAAGAGTTTTCCAGGATAAAGAAGGCGGCCGCAAAGATCCAGTCCGATTCGGAGGTTCTGCTGGTCATCGGTATCGGCGGCTCTTATCTTGGAGCCAGGGCGGCCATTGAATTTTTGCGTCACAGCTTTTATAACTTACTTTCCAAGGATCAGAGGAAGACTCCCGAGATCTATTTTGTGGGCAACAGCATATCCTCTACATACATCAAGGATCTGATCGATGTACTGGGTGACAGGGATTTCTCCATAAATATGATCTCCAAGTCGGGAACCACCACCGAGCCTGCCATTGCTTTCAGAGTGTTTAAGGAGATCCTGGAAAAGAAATACGGCAAGGAGGAAGCCGCAAAGAGGATCTACGCCACCACCGACAAGGCGAAGGGTGCTCTTAAAAAAGTGGCTGATGAAGAAGGCTATGAGACCTTTGTGGTGCCCGATGATGTGGGAGGCAGATTCTCAGTGCTGACTGCAGTGGGTCTTTTGCCCATCGCTGTTTCCGGCGCCGATATAGATAAGCTTATGGAAGGCGCAGCCTCCATGAGGGAAGAGGCAAAGAACAAGGACTTTGACGAAAATGAAGCCCTTAAGTATGCAGCCATCAGAAACATCCTTCTGAGGAAGGGCAAGGGCGTGGAGGTACTGGCAAATTATGAGCCTTCACTTCACTATGTTTCCGAGTGGTGGAAGCAGCTCTACGGCGAGTCTGAGGGCAAGGATAAAAAGGGTATCTTCCCTGCATCCGTAGACCTGACCACCGATCTTCATTCCATGGGACAGTTTATCCAGGATGGCGCCAGGATCATGTTTGAGACAGTCATCGAGCTTACAAAGAGCCGTGAGGAGATCACCATCGGCGAGGAAAAGGTGGATCTGGACGGGCTTAATTATCTGGCCGGAAAGAGCGTGGATTTCGTAAACAAGAGCGCCATGAACGGAACCATCCTGGCTCACACGGACGGCAGTGTGCCCAACAGTGTGATCAAGATACCTGAGTGCAATGAATTCTATCTGGGACAGCTTTTCTACTTCTTTGAATTTGCCTGCGGCGTATCCGGATATATGCTGGGCGTGAATCCTTTCAACCAGCCCGGAGTGGAGAGCTACAAGAAAAACATGTTCGCTCTTTTGGGCAAGCCCGGCTATGAGAGCGAGAGGGAAAAACTGTTATCGAGATTATAATATATGCCAAAGATCGTACTTACCGGCGGTGGCACGGCAGGACATGTGACGCCTAATATAGCGCTCATTCCTGCCCTGCGCAGCGCCGGCTTTGAAATTTCATATATGGGTTCCGTGGACGGCATGGAAAAGGATCTGGTGAGAGCCCAGAAGATACCTTATTACGGGGTGTCTACCGGCAAGCTCCGCAGGTATTTCGATCTGAAGAATTTTACCGATCCCTTCAGGACCATTCATGGCTTTGCCCAGGCCAGGGATCTGCTGAAGCGGATCAATCCCTCCATTGTATTTTCCAAGGGCGGCTTTGTGGCGGTTCCCGTGGTGCATGCGGCTGCTT
>JAEEZH010000199.1 GCA_016288495.1 Lachnospiraceae bacterium | reverse complement strand
TCCGCAGTTGTTTTTCCAGGCAATTCAGGGAAGGTTCAAACCCGCTACTCCTGAAACGATCAGAAGCATCATAAGACGGATTTTCGAGAAAGACAACATAAACGGCTGGTGGATTGGCACGCATGCCATCAGGCGTTCCGTGGGATCCCGCCTTTACAATGCAGGTAATATGGTTCAGATATTTTTTTTTGTAATAATCATTACTTGACACGTAACAACAATGTCGTTACAATAAGAATGTATGGAGGTGCCGTTATGGAAAAAACTGCAACATTAAATTTAAGAGTAAATCCTACACTGAAGCAAGATGCGGAGTATGTATTGAGCCGTCTGGGTATCCCGATGTCTACTGCGGTTGATATGTTTTTGAATCAGGTCGTTCTTGTTGGCGGAATACCCTTTGCCGTCACTTTGCCCAATGCGCCTGAAAGCATCGATGCAACAAAGATGAGTGAAGATCAGATTCATGCCAAGATACAAAAGGGATATGAATCGTACAAGGCCGGACGAACACAGAATGCTGCAGAAGCATTCAAACGATTTCGGGAGAGCCACAGCTGATGGATAGGTACGTAGTTAATATTACGGATGATGCACTTGCCGATATTGAAGCTCTATATGAGTATATTGCAAAGAAGTTGCTTGCTCCGGAAAATGCAATGGGGCAGTATAACCGTATCGCGGATGCAATACTGACATTAGATACTTATCCTGATCGATTTGGCTTGTTTGAATGTGAGCCTGAACATTCTATGGGTATTCATCGGATGATAGTGGATAATTATCTGGTTTGTTATGTCGTTGATCCGGGTGTGGTTACCGTTACTGATGTTTTGTATGGTGCATCGGATGTGCATAAAAGGCTTCAGGATCGCCATATACTAAAAAGTAGAGGAGAGAACATTGATAGTTAATGATGAAAATAAATACAGCCAAAGGGGAATTAATAGGGCGGAAATAAAAGGATATGGTGTATGTATTTTTGAACATCATGTTGAAAACGGGGATTATGAGGGGACATGCATTTTTATTTCACATAGGAGTTCTGATAAAAAAGAGGCATCAGCAGTATCACATTATATTCGGAATTGTGGAATAGATGTATATATTGATTTAGACGATAACGGTTTGCAACTTGCAACAGTAAAAAATGATGCACAAGGAATAGTTAATCATATTCAAGATGGATTGAAAAAGAGTACACATCTCTTAGCTTTGTTATCAGAAGATACGAAAGAATCATGGTGGGTTCCGTATGAAATTGGGTACGCAAAAAAAGCAGGGAAAAGCATAGCGTCGTTAATGCTTAAAAAATGTATTGATGATTTTCCCGACTATTTAAAAATTGAAAAAACGATTGAATATGTAGATGAGTTTTTAAAGTACGTCGGTGAGGTAAAAAAGAAAAAGGAAAAATATGGCTGCATATTCTCCGAACAATTAAATATTGGTTTGCCAGATTCAGTAATTCTTGAAGAATATATACGGACATAGAATAAAATTCTATTAAAAGGAGCTTATAATGTTTATGGAAGAAAAAAGAAAAGTGTTTATATCTTATCATCACATGGATCAAGACGACGTGAATAGATTTGTTTCAGAGTTTTCTGATGTGTTTATTCCTAAGACTGTTGGTGTGAAGGATGGAGATTTTAACTGCGACAGTCAAGATCCGCAATACATTATGAGAAGGATAAGAGAACAAAAATTGCAGGATTCTACTGTAACAATTGTTTTGATAGGTAGTTGCACTCACAGTAGAAGATATGTTGATTGGGAGATTAAAGCATCTTTACAGCAAGGACAAACATTGCCAAATGGATTGATTGGTATCAATTTGAAATATATGGGAGAGACAGGAATGGCACCACAACGATTGGCAGATAATTTAGGAGCAAATAATTCGGGGTATGCACGTTATTATGTATATCCAAAATCTGAGCAAGAACTGAGAAGATGGATTGAGGACGCGTACCAAGCAAGAACTAGTAGGAGAAACTTGATACATAATTCAAATGAAATGATGCATTATAATTCTAAATGCAAGGTACATGGGATAACACATTAGGAGGAATAATAAAATGAAGATATCTGATTTGTTTGAAAAATGGGAACTTAGTAGCCTTAAGATAAATGCTAAATTCTTGGAAATGGAGTTTAATGCCAATCCAGAAGATCAGGAAGCAGCTTGGGAATTATATGTTGAGTTGATTACACGTATTGTTACGCAACGCTTGCCAATAAATGATGGAGATGAAAAGGCAGCATTAGAGAGTGCTTATAGTTTGTTCCCGACGACTCGAGATATTCTAAAAAGAAAAGGAAGAAAGTGTGACAGCTTTTCCAAAATTGCTGTTGTCGTTTTGAATCAGGTAGTTAGACCTTTTTGTTCAAAATGGCATAAACTTGAATTACAAGGGGCTTTCAGTAATGAGAAAAAATGTCGAGAGTTTAGGGACGAGTTGAACATACTACAGACAAAAATGAGAAGATATGCGGCTATGCTAGCTGAAATTGCCCAGGTCGAAGATATGATGTATATAGAGGATGTATAAAAATGTTCGCTTGAGTAGAATATATTAGACAATATGTAATGACCTCCAGTTTGTAGGTTCGTGGATTTACCTGTATACTACAGATTGGTAAAATCAAGTGGTAACAGGGATTACCGCATACAAAAGGAGGTCATCAAATGAATTATAGCACAGTTTACGTAGGAATGGACGTTTACAAGGAATCTTTTTCTCTTTCCAAAATTGAAATCGTTAATTCCACCATCCTATCCCGCAGTGGAATTTACCATTTCACTGGAATTTACAATTTCAAGTCAGCGTTTTTTAAGGTTTTTTAAGATGATTTCCGCCGAAAAAAGACTGCCGCACTAATCTTATTGCGACAGCCCCTTGGCTGTTTTCCGATACTACGAATGGCGCCAATGCAAGTGCCCTCGTGTATTCATTAGTTGAAACTGCAAAGGCGAATGGCATAGATGTATACCATTACCTGAAATATCTGCTCCTGAACACCCCTACAGAACAGACACCGGATGAAGAGCTTGAAAAGCTCTGTCCCTGGGATCCGGAATGCCAGAAGGCTCTGGAAAAGATGCAGGAGGAACACCAAAAAGCCATCCTCAGTTCAATGTGATCCCGATCTCAACCATATGTGAATTGTCAAGGTGCTCCGGTTCTGATGTGGAACCGGGGTATTATAATGGGCTTACGTCCTTTTACCTATAGTCGGGCAGGTGGTTATACCGCCAGATTATTTTGCGCTTACGATACTGCTGGCTTTCCGGCTCTTCGGATTGGAAACAGGGCAGAGTCTCAGAGATTAACTCCCGGTCTTGATCCTCCGGTTTTCATGGAATGATTATTGTTGCGTGCCTTTATCTATATGCAAAATAGTACTTATTGTCGCATATCGGCAAAAGGAAAAAATTGCCAATGCGCGTTTGATATATGAAATGAGGACTGTGGATTCATCCTCATTTCATTGTATACTGGCTATCTGGCTACAAGCATGCTTTTCTGGACTTCCTGAATAAGTTGGATGGGGTAGTCACAAAAATCTGCGATTGCCTCGGTTTTTTTCCCCTTTCGGAGCATTATAGTAATCCTATCGCGCTGCTCTTTGTCAACGCCTTCATCTCGACCAAGTTCTCTGTTTTCCAGATCTCTCATCATAAGTGTCATATATTCTCGCCTCCATATGGCTGAAGGGAAGAAGCATGAGCCTTTCCCTGTGACCATATCATACTATTTTATCAGTAAATCTGCCATATGAATTTATATTCCAGAATTCTTCATCTTTGTTATGTTGATGAAAAGGAACGGTCTGTGATAGTATAAGGTTGAGTTTAGGAGGGGCATGTAAAGGAACCAGCCTGATCTCTGTATTTGCCGGATCAAAAAAAACAGTAAAAAGATATTTGTCGTGAGGATGATGTGCAGATGGATAACAGCAAGCGTACAGAGAAAGCAGTAGCATTTATCATTTCTTTCATACTCGCAATCGAAAGCCCTGTTTCAGTCATCGCTGCCCCGCAGGGATATCCACGCAGCGAGGGAAGCCATATGTCAGTAGAATCCCCTGATGTTGAGGCTGGTCTGACTCCAGGGGAAGAAATCCAACCGGATAACGCAGAAACTACATGTGCTGAAGATGAGGGACCTACGGACGGACAGACCGTCAGTGGGAACACAGCGGCTGTAGAGATAACGGAGCTACGCGATGAAAGCATAAAGGCTTACGGGATGTCAGACCACAGCGTAAGGGTCTGTTATTACCCCGAACCCGTGAACTACAGGAACGATGAGGGGGAGTGGGAGACCATAGACAACCGCCTCCATTTTTCAAGCCCTGACAATTTCTCCCCCTATCGTGGCTACAGGAACAACGCATCCGGGTACAGGGTGCAGTTCGCGGAGGAGGCCAACGAAGACAGGCTCTTCACTATAGGTGACGGGGCAGGGAGCCTGTCCTTCAGGTACGTCCGCGATGGCAATAAGAACAAGCCCCTTCAGACAGAAGCAGCCGCAGGAGCTGCTACGTTAGTCCCGGATGGGAAAGATGGAGTCAAGACTTCCGGCATCAAATCCTGGAGCCGGAGGATCAGGCTTGAGAGCAATGAGGGATCCGGCGAAGGAAACAGCATCCTCGAAAATTACGGGGATAATGGAATGGGTGTTTCCGGCAATGCCCTGCCGGGAACCGATGATGAAATACCCCCTCTTCCCCAGCCGCAGACTGTCTGGTATGAGGAGATTGAAGAAGGGGCCAGCTTCAGGTATGACCTGATGGGCGAGGGGGTCAAGGAGAGCATCGTGATCTCTTCCCCAACCGCGCCGGAGGAGTATATCTTTGACATAGCCTCTAAAAACCAGACCCTTGAGCTTACTGACAACGGCGATGTGGTATGCAGGGCGGACGGTGCGGGATCCTTCATCATCCCGTCGCCGGTCGTGACGGATGCTGCAGGAGCAAAAGACAGTGGGGCGCACTACGTGGTCTCAAAGAATGCTGATGGGGCGTACCGCCTCACTCTGTGCCTGACACCGGACTGGCTTTCCGACAAGTCGAGATCCTTCCCGGTAGATGCGGATCCCACCATAGAGATCTACAGAAAGTACGCCTCGATGGACGCGCTTGGTGAGTTCGTGAGCGTGGGGTCTGACGACAGTATAAGGAAGCAGAACCTCTATACCGGCATTGATAAGGTCAGGAATGAAAAGAACGCGCTGCCCGAGGACAAAAGGGTGGAAATAGCCGTGCCTGATGATGAGGAAGAGGAGGATCCCCAGGACACTGACACGGAGACACCGGACAATGATGCCGGGATCCATTACAGGACCTATATGAAGTTCAATCTGCCCGAGATACCGAAAGGGAGCGTTGTGACAGGTGCGAAACTTCGTCTCAAAAGCACGAAAAAGTCCGGTGACCAGCAGTACTACTATGCCGTCTATGCGGATACGGACAGATTAAAGAAAAAGAACCGGGGGCTGTCCGGAATGAAATGGAGCGGCCAGCCGATAAAACCATCCGGGACCATCAGCCTGTCGGAGCTCGACATCATAGATTATGGGAACAAGGGAACGGACGAACTCGACATTACCGCCGCCGTGAAAGGTTGGAGTGACGGCACGAGGGAGGACGACTGCCTGTGCCTGATAATGTCCAACGAGACAAGCGCGGACATCGGGAAGAAAAAGAAAAAAGGCAAGACGACGGAAGAGATAAAGACGGGCATGAGGCAGATCGAGCCCGCAAAGAGCAAAAACAAGCCGTTCCTGACTATAGAGTACAAGGACTTTACCGGGACCGAGGACTATTGGGGCAGCCATACACAGACTGCAGGAAATGCCGGCACGTCTGCTATCAATGATTTTACCGGCAGGCTCACTTTCGTGCACCAGGACGCTGCAAGTGCCGGGGAGAGAATGCCTCTGTCACTCTCGCACGTTTACGACGTGGCTTTTGGCGAAAGGGCCGATGACCTGAAATGGCAGACTGCTGAAAAAGGAGGCGCCTTCGGTCTCCATTGGAGGCTTTCCACGGATGTCAGGCTCCTGGTTCCAACAGGTGAAACAAAGGTTGAGGACTATCCATACGTCTACATAGATCCTGATGGCACAAAGCATTATTTCAAGAACCAGAAAGTGGTCTATTATGCCAATGGGATCAAACAGACCGCGCAGAAGAAGGATGACGAACACCCTGCCGCAGCCGATGAGGATGGGCTGGGGCTTTTTGTGGTGCCCGTAAAGGATGGGAAGATAAAGGACGAGTATCCACTGAAGATAGTGGACAAGAGCTCATCTACCTCCATGTACTTCGACAAATACGGATACCTTGGCATGGTGGCGGATTCCAACCAGCGCGAGGATGGAAAGAATGCCGAAAAGAAGGAAAGGAACGCCATCAGGTTCGAGCACGAGAATGCGGGATACAATCCCGGATATGACGGGGAAAAGGCAAGGGCAGAAACCGAGGAACTGAAGGCCATTGCCGTCTCCATCAAGGAAACAGCGGGAGATGTCGGGGGAAGCATAGAGAAGGCTAAAGAAGCAATGATCAGGATAAAGACGCTTCAGGAAAAAGCCCTCGTGTTCAGTGTCAGCTACAAGGCTGCCCATGCTCTGGACCTTGCCAGAGGATATATGCAGGACATCGTTGACAACACTAACATCAAAAAAGACAAGGTCAAAGAATTGTCCGGGAAGGCGGAGAAGGAACTGGCAAAGATACTTGATGAAAAGTCAGGCACAGACTTTGACATCCATCCCCGTAGAACGACATCCGTCACGGATGCGGCCGGGAAGAAAGCTGTGCTCAGTTACGACGGTGACGGTCATCTCATTTCCATGACCGACCCCTCCGAGGATGATGAGAGCATAACCTACTCTTACGATGATGGCAGACTGACGGAGATACTCCACCCTTGCGGGATCAGGGCCACATATGTCTACTGGGACACAGACTGCCTGTCAGGCGTGATGGATGAATGTGGGTCGGCACTCATTTATAATTACGATAGCCAGAAGAGGATATCCAGGGTGACCGAGTACGCGTTCAAAACTGCGAACGGTTCCGGGAAAAAGCTGAAAAAAACGATGAAGAACCTTTCGGACGAGGTGGCCAGGACGCACAAAAACCCAGGAAGGAAAGGCAACAGGAAGACCACGGGGCAGACCATTTACGTGAGCTATGACAACTATAACGAGACTGCCTACAGATTTTCAGGGAAGGATGACCAGCCAGGCAGCAAAGACGACATAGAAAACATATACTGCTTTGACAACAAGGGGAGGACAGTAAACGTATACACGAGGAACGCCCAGACGAAAAGGGTCTCTGACGGACAGGCCTGTACCTATGCTGACAAGGCTGATGAGGGGGATGATGCCGTAAACAAGATAAAGGACTCTGCAGTGCTTGGCTCGCAGGTGGTCAATTATGTAGCGGATTCAGGGTTCGAAAAGAAAAAGAAGGATGATGCCAGGTGGAGATCATATGCCGGCACTAACACGGCGGATATATCCACGAAGGAAAAATATCTCGGGAAAAAGAGCGCCCACCTGAAGCTCAAGGCTTCCACCAATCAGGACGGCATGCCATATTTTGAGCAGGAGGTGAAGGTTCCTTTCACCGGCATATATACAGCTTCCGTGTATGTCAAAACAAAGGACTTTTCAAAAGCCCATGTGGTCATGTCCGCGGCATCGAAAAAAGTGGCGGTAGCCTCCGGCTCAGACGGTGAAGCTGAGGCCGGTGATCTGACCGATGAGAAAGGGGACGGTGCGGAGGACGATCCCGATGAACCAGAAGAAGATGATGAGGAGGATAACGGAGAACCGGATGAGGATTCTACCGCTACAGATTCTGAGACGCTCGAATATGACGCGACCACTCCTTCAGAAATAGATGATGGCTGGAAGAGGCTGGAAGCCAGGATAAAGGTAAGCAAAGGGCAGGCTGTGACCATCCGTCTGGGCCTGTATGGGGATGGTGGCGAGGCCTTCTTTGACTGCGTGCAGGTCGAGAAGAACGACCTTGCGAACAAGTACAACCTCCTCCCTAATTCAGGCTTTGAAGGGAATTACGCGTCCGGTAAGAGGGCCAACCTCATTCCCGAAGGCTGGGCGTACACAAACAGCCAGGGGGAAGTGGATGCAGCGCTGGTGACAAATGAGGACCTTGGCTCCGACAGCAAGGTTATCGAGGGGAAGAAAGCCCTGTGCATCCAGGGTAAAGAGGACGAGAAGAAGGTACTGGTCATAAACCCGAACTTCGGTACCGGCAACGCATCCTACACCTTTTCCTGTTACGTCAAGGCAGACTGCGCCCCTGCAAGAGGAAAGAGGAAGGTGGGGATATACATTCAGGGCGATATGCCCGAGTTTGACGAGAGCCTCGACCCCGACCTCGTGGAATACATAAAGAAGAACATAAACAAGGACGATATCGCCCCGGCAGCGTATGCGGAGATAAACACATCGGTAAGGGGCTGGCAGTACGTTTCCATGGCCCTTCCAGGCAGGAACTGGAACGGGAAGCTCGTGGAGATACATTTCGACTATGAATGCGGGAGCCTCTGCGTGGACGCCTGCATGCTCACCAGAGACGGCGTGGACGTAAGGACCTATTCGTCCACGGGAAAGCTCCTGACTTCAAAGGGCAAGGAAAAGGTCACAAAATATGCAACTGACGAAAGGGACCGCACAAAGAAGGCCATCACGCCGGGCGGGGCAAAAAAGGAACTGAAGTATGACAAGGAAACGAATGACCTGTTAAAGGAGACGAACACCTTCTCGCAGCCTGGGAACAAGGTGAGCAAGACCAGCTACACGTACAACGAGTTCGGGAACGTCATACAGACGGAGATCACGTGGGACAATGGGAAGAAACTGGTCACGGACAGCGAGTATGACAGTGACGGGCGATTCGCCACATCATCAAAGGACAGCAGGGGTGGCGAGATAACCTATGACTACGATGTTGCCAACGGCACGCTGAAAAGCGTTACTGACGCGGAGGGAAAGGCTACTACCTACGAATACGATGCCTATCTGAACCCGACACGGGTGGTCCTTTCCGGGGCAGGTGGTGAAACTGCCGGCAGCGTGGGATTCGCATATGATGACGTGAAGCATTCACAGCTCAGGAAGATATCCCTCACGGACGAACTTGGCTATGCCTTTGGCTACGATGCCTTCGGGAACGTGACATTCATTGGCAAGGGAAACAAAAGCCTCACGGAAAAGAACTACAAAAAGCTCGCAAAGTATTCTTACAACAGCTTCAACGGGAAGCTGAATTCCATAGAATATGGGAACGGCGACAAGGCGACGCTCAAATACAACGACCTGGAACTTATAAGCGAGAGAAACTTTGGCAGTAAGGACAGGCTGCGTTATGAATATGACAGCAAGGGCAGGCTTTCAAGGATCCATGATGACAAGACATCCCTTACGTACAGCATCACTTACGATGCCGCGGAGCGGGTAACCCATGCGTCCATATTTGACAGGATTAATAATAAGGACGTGGTCGAGTTTTCGAGTCATTACGACAAGGCGGGGAGGCAGTCGGCATTCGCATACTATTATGATAAGAAGGCCTTCAGGTCCGAGTACGGCTACACCTCCGACGACAAGGTGAGCGCTGTAACCCTGCCTACGGGCGGGTATCTGAGGAGGATATATGACAGCATAGGCAGGACCTGTACCGAAACCTTCACTCCCCACATGAAAAAAGCCACCGGCGAGAAAAAGAAGACGTCCACCACGGGAGCGGAGGTGAAGACTACCCTGAACTATCTGGGCACCGACAGGGAGGGTCACGATGGCATAGATTCCGGGAAGGATTACAAGTACACCACGAAACTCCTGGCGGGGCTCACCACAACAGTCACGAAGGGCAAGGAAAACATTGTTGCAGTATCTGATACGCTCTCCTATGACAAGGTGGGAAGGGTGAGCAGATACAATGCTATTGATTACGAATATGACGTCCTGGGGAGGCTGACAAAGGCCGCGGACACAAGTACCGGGGATTCCTG
>JAEEZH010000198.1 GCA_016288495.1 Lachnospiraceae bacterium | reverse complement strand
TCCTCCATGAGCGGTACATGCTTGTGAGCCGCTGCGTGATATACTATGTCGGGCTTGTAGGTGGAGAAAATATCCTCCATCCTCATAGTGTTCCTGACAGAAGCTATCAGCACCTTCAGGTTCAGCTCGGGATGGTTCGCCTTAAGCTCCTGCTGGATGTCATATGCCGAATTTTCATATATATCAACGATTATGAGCTGTTTCGGTTCCTTTGTCGCTATCTGCCGGCAGAGCTCCGATCCGATGGATCCCCCGCCACCGGTGACCAGAACCTTTTTACCCTTGACATAACTCATGATGGAATCCAGATCCACCTGTATGGGATCCCTGCCCAAAAGATCCACCACATCCACCTTTCTCAGCTGTGAAACGTTTACCTCGCCGTTTACCAGCTGATAAATGCCCGGAAGGGTCTTCAGCTCACACTTGGTCTCCTTGCAGATATCCAGGATCTCTTTCTGTTCTCTCTTGGGCATGGACGGGAGGGCTATGATGATCTCGTCGATATCATAAGCCGCCACATACTCCAGAATGTCATCGCGGGTTCCCACAACCTTGACGCCATGGATATAGTTGCCAACCTTTGCGGGGTCGTCATCGATGACGCACATCACGTTCTTTTTGATATATTTACTGGAATTCATTTCCCTGATCAGGGAATTCCCAGCCTCGCCGGCTCCAATGACCATTACGTGCCGGTTCACGGCCTTTGTGGTCCTCTTCTCCACCCAGGTCCTGAATATCCGGTAGGTAAAGCGGCTGGAGATCACCAGGATCATAAGGCACATGCCATACAGGAAATAATAGCTCCTGGGCATGCGATACCCGAACATCAGCATTCCCACAGCCTGAAGAAGGGAAGACAGGATCGAGGCCTGGATAGTGCTGGTCATCTCCGGGATGCCCGCATAAGTCCAGAGACTCTGATAAAGCCTGAAGGCATAGAACACCGCCAGGGTAGTGACGATATTGATAGGCAGATATCTCCAGATCATCTCCACCCACAGAAGGTTCGTGATCTGGTCGTAGCTGAAATCAAAGCGCATCAAAAGCCCCAAAGCGCTCGAGGCCATGACCGCCATTATGTCAAAAATGATAAGCCCTGTCCGTCTCACAAACAGAGCCTTGTTTTTCACGGGAATTTTCATAGAGGCAATTATACCACAACTACTGATAAAATAAAAGCATGGGAATCGGGTCCGTCTTTAGACAATGCAGAGAAGTCTGCAAGTTCGCCCGCCTAAAGGCGTATCCATTTAGAGCAGTGTTTCATATTGAAGTGCATACCAAAATGCGAAAATGGCGGTTTGGTATGTATCTCTTTAGAGCACCATACATACCACTTGCTCAAATATGGTGGCGTGGTATGTACCTTTTTTTTGCGGCATACATACCGATTACATAAATTTGGGGGTCTGGTATGTATCTATTTAAGCCAATATACATACCGATTGCTCATATGCGGGGCTTTGGTATGTACAGCTGTGCATACCATTTGATTACTTTCGGAGTTTTGGTATGTATAACTGTACATACCGCCTGGTCATATTTGGGGCGATGGTATGTATTTTTTGAAATTGGAATACATACCGGGCACTCACAACTGGCGGTGTGGTATGTATCTTCCAAAATCAATGTACATACCGGAGGAGCCATGTAGTAGTTATGGTATGTATCAGTACGGCTGGGGAGGCCCTCATCAGTCAGGCTTCGCCTGACAGCTGTCTACGCTTCGCTTCGGTCCGCGCAGATCAGGCGTCCCCCGGACGCCTTGCGCCTCCCAGAGGGAGAAGCCTCTCGCACTAGTGCGTGTATTAATGCGTCCTTGCAGCGACCGCTCCGGAAAATGTATGACTTACGGTGGGGTAACAATGTTTAAAAAAGCCACCGTAAGTTTTATTATTTAGAGTTTAGACGAATAGTTGGAACTGAGTATCTACATTATTTATAAAGGGATGAATAAGAAATAGGCGAAGTCACGAAATTTTGTGACTTCGCCCAAAAATATTGACATTTAAGATGCGTTGGTTGTATAACTTTCTTTTTTTTTCGCCTATCTATTCGTCAAGCGTATTTTATCAAATAGTTTCCCACAGCAGCTAAATAAACCTGAAATAAACAGAGCCGGGGATATCCCCGGCTCTGCTGATATTATCAGACTTTAGCTTTTCAGGCTTTTACCTTGATGGTGGTGGTGTACTTCTTTCCGTTTATCACGGCAGTGATCTTTACAGCACCCTTGGTAAGTCCGGTATTCTTTACAGTCAGTGTCTTGTTGTTCTTTGACACGGTGACCTCAAGTCCCTTCTTTGACTTTACGGTGTTTCCGGCGGTCACGGGAGTCTTTCCGTCGATCGCCCACTCTGCGGAGATGAACTCGGATGCCTTTGAAGCGGGAGCTTTGCCTGTAAATTCTACAAGGTTCACGGATACAGTGCCTGCTGCCGAACTGATGTACTGCTTCTTAAGCATCTTGTCAAAGCCTACATTCACTACGTTCAGGACCAGTGTATACTTCTTAAGAGGTATGGTGAGAGTATACTCTGCAGCAGTCTTATCTATCTTGGCCATTGCCACTCCGCTGCCATTTATCTTGAGATGCTTCTTTACTTCCTTTCCGGTTACCTCGGATCCGTTGATCTTCATTTTGATCTGGTTGAAGTCAAGGCCGTCAAGGTCGGGAATGATGAACTTGCTGCCTGCATTTACTGTGATAGTCTGTACTCCTGTAGCATTTTCAAGTCCGCTGATCGAGTAGAACTTGCCTTCCTTCTTGATCTGAAGCGTATCTACGTTCGGAACCTGAGTCCTGGTGCCGGTGGCGTTTCCGGATACTACGAGATCCTCGATCTCCTTCTCGGTAAGAGGTGCACGATTTCCGGATACACCATTATCGGATACGTTATCACCGGACGTATCGTTTTTGGATACCCCACTAGGATCGGGGGTGGGATCGGGGGTGGGATCGTTGCTGCTGGGCTTATACTCATCGGAGTAAAGATCCAGTCCGTTCACACCGTCGGATACCTTAACCCATACATAAGCCTTGTCAGTGATCTTGTCAGCATACTCGGTGGGGTTAAAGGAGAAGGTCGCATATCCGTCCTTCTTTGCACCGAAGTCGTTCTCATAATCACCGTCGTTGATGTAGTAAACATCTCCGTCATCTCCCTCAGGAGCATAGTAGATCATGGTGTAAAGATCCTTGGTGGTAGCCTTGTCATCCTCATCATAGGCTGCGGCTGTCCACTTAAGGGAAATATTATTCTTCTCTGTCTTTACCTCAGTCCATTCACCGTCGATTATCTTATCGGGAGCATCCTTGAACCAGAGGACATTGTTCTTGTTATAGGTCTTGTCAGCGCTGTAGTCATCCTTCTTTACTATCATGAAGCTGCTTGTTCCCTCGGGATACTCTGCATCGAACCAGAACTCACAGAAATCCTGATATCTCTTGTCAGCCATTCCGCTGTTCGGAGCGGGAGCAGGCATTGCAGAGTTAAAGTTTCCGCCGTAGAACTCTACCATTGACTCCTCGCCGTCAACGGGGGACTCAATAACCTTGCCATTTTTGTCAAGGGCAGCAAACACAAAACGTGAGCTGTCCGGAACTTCCTTGTCATCATCGTCAAAGTACTCGATATACTCAAGGTCTCCGTCATAAGAGAACATAGGCTCTACCTCGCAGGGATTAGAAGCTGCAAGGGCTGCATTCTCTGATGCTGACGCATAGTTGATGGTTCCGGATACCTCTACCATCCTTGACTCACCGAAGCGGCACTCATCATCATAGTAAAGCTCAAGATCTTCATCCTCGCCATCGCCATCTGCGCCGTCGCTGCCGCTCTCATTATTGTTGTTCTCTTCCTTCTTCTCCTTCACCATGAACTCGTTGAAGAGGTGATCCCAGATTACAGAGGTAGTGAAGTAGTAGAACTTCTCTCCTGAATAACCTGAACCCATGTAGCTGAGGGTAGGATAAACGGTATCACCGTCCACAGCATAGTGAACAAACTCTTTATCGCTCAGGATGAAAGGATGAAGTGACGGATAGATAACCGTTCCGCTTCCTGCCTCATCTACAGTTTCCTTTCCTGCAGG
>JAEEZH010000197.1 GCA_016288495.1 Lachnospiraceae bacterium | reverse complement strand
GATCACCCCTCCCAGGGTTGCTCCGTGGCCGTCCATATACTTCGTGGTGGAATGGATGACTATGTCTGCGCCCCACTCTATGGGTCTGCAGTTTATAGGCGTAGCAAAGGTGTTATCCACTATGAGAGGAACTCCATGGCTGTGTGCCGCTGCTGCGAATCTTTCAATGTCCAGCACCGTAAGGGCGGGATTTGCGATGGTCTCTCCGAATACAAGCTTTGTATTGTCCTTAAATGCCGCATTCAGTTCATCATCGCTGCAGTCCGGCGATACAAAGGTGGTATCTATGCCCATCTTTTTCATAGTGACGGACAGCAGATTGAATGTTCCGCCGTATATGGAGGAACTCGCCACTATATGCCCGCCGTTTTCACAGATATTGAAGATAGACATAAATGAAGCAGCCTGTCCCGATGAGGTCAGCATCCCGGCCACGCCCCCTTCCAGAAGGGCAATCTTCTTCGCCACCATATCGTTTGTCGGATTCTGAAGCCTGGTGTAGAAATAGCCCTCTGCCTCCAGGTCAAAAAGCTTGCCCATGGCTTCTCCGGTGTCATACTTGAAGGTCGTAGACTGGATTATGGGCATCTGCCTGGGCTCACCGTTTTTCGGCTCATACCCTCCGAGTACACATTTTGTTCCTAAATCCTTGTTCATTTTTTATTCCTCTCTCAGTATTATAGATTTTCAGGTCCTGTCACCCAGCATCTGACGAAGCGCTCCGGCCAGCTCCTTGGCGCACTCCGATGCGCCGACGTCAGTCTTTATCTCCACGGTCTTTGCACCCAGAAGCTCCGTCAGAAATCTTATGTTTCTGTCTTTTATTTCCAGAAGCTCCTTCAGTCTTTCGCCGCTCCTGCCGTATCTGTCCCTTCGGCCCCTGTCTTTAACACGATTGGCGCACTCATCCGTATCGCAGTAAAAGTACACGGCAAAATATTCTATATCCGGCGGAAAGAGATCACTGTTTTCGATCAGGCTACGTTTATATTCTTCCTGTTTTTCCGGGTAGCTTTTCTGTGCATCCGCAGTTTTTTTGAACCCTATTGGCGGGATCGGGAGCAAAGACACAAAAGCCGCCGAAGAGAGTCTCTGAGCCAGACCCTCGTCAAGAAGATATACATCATCTCCTCTCTCAGCTTTAAGGATCCTTCCGTACAGTGAGATCGCACCTGCCGCATAGCTGAGCGATTCCCGTTCAAAATTGCTCACAGCGGCAAAGAGCCTTCTCTCTTTTTTATTGAGGAGCATGAACGATGCCCTGAGCCAGGTGATGCCTTTTATCAAAGCTCTGCTGATCTTTGAAGGCGGATACAGGTCGCTCCAGCCCTTCATCCCTTCAAAAAGCTCCGGATATTTCTCTCTACAGGCCTTAAGCGAAGTGCTCTTCCCGCTTCCCGGCACTCCGCACAGTTCTATTATCTTCATACCCCGATGCGTTTCACGATTTCCGCCGCCTTCTCATAAACCTCCGCTTCATCAAAGGTAAGGATCATCCGGTCTTTCATTGTCACCGTGCCATCAATGATGACCGTCCTGACCTCGGATCCGTTTGCGGAATACGAAAGCGCTGCCATAAGATTGTTATTAGGCATAAGGCTCGGACTCTTAAGGTCAAGCATGGCAAGGTCCGCTCTCTTTCCAACTTCGATGGTTCCAAGCTTATCCTCCATGCCAAGCGCCTTTGCTCCGTTTATGGTAGCCATCGCAAAGCATTCCTTAGCCGATATGCACTGAGGCGTCTTAGCCGTTCCCTTGTGGATGAGTGCCATCAGGCTCATTTCATGGAACAGATTCAGGGAATTATTACTGCCGGCTCCATCCGTGCCAATACACACATTAATACCGGCGTCAAGCATCTTCTGTATCGGTGCGAAACCGTTTCCCAGCTTCATGTTGGAGGCCGGATTAGACACCACGCTCACTCCTTTTTTCGCCAGAAGCTCTATATCACTGTCCGTTGCCTGTACACAGTGAGCTGCTATGCAGGGAATCTCAAAGCATCCGGCCCTGTCCGCATATTCGATGGGGGTACAGCCTTGTTCTTTTGCCATGTTTTCACACTCTGTCACACTCTCCGACAGATGTATGTGGATCCCCATGCCCTTTTCCTTTGCCACGGAAGCTACATGCTTCAGATATCCCGGATCGCAGGTATAGGGAGCATGCGGCCCAAAGAAGAATGACAGTCTGTCGGTAAGGGAAGCATCCTCCATTTCCTCAAGGGCTTCATTCAGCTTCAGGACGCCCAGGTCGTTTACGCTGCCGTCCTCATTCGTTCCGCCCACCAGTCCGCGGCCGATGAATGCTCTCATTCCCGTCTCATTCACAGCCTTCGTTGTCTGATGGATATGCATCTGCATATCGTTAAAACAGGTAGTACCGCTCTTCATCATCTCAATGATGGCAAGCTTTGCTCCCCAGTAGGCGTCCTCCGGAGTAAGCTTTCCTTCCAGCGGATCGATCCTTCCAAAAAGCCAGTCCATGAAGGAAAGGTCGTCCGCCGCATTCCTGAAAAGACTCATGTAGGAATGGGTATGCGCATTGATCAGTCCCGGTATGACCAGGGAATCACTTCCGTCAATCTCCTCATCTATCACAAAATCTCCGGGAACGTTATCCCCTATGAAATATATGTTTTTTCCCAGGATGCCTATCGTCGTCTTTTCAACCTTGCTGCCGGTATATTTTCCGTTTTCATACTCAGGCAGGACTGCCATCGCGTCTTTTATCAAAATTCCCATAATTACCTCCGGGTCACGCCTCGCAGGCGTTATTGTACATCATATCGATAAGTCTTGTTCTTGCTTCCACCGAGCCCCAGGCCATATGCGGCGTGATGATGAGTCTTT
>JAEEZH010000196.1 GCA_016288495.1 Lachnospiraceae bacterium | reverse complement strand
TCACGAAGTGGTGTGATGCCGCCCTTTTGGTGTCATAAGGAATCCACCACTACGTGGTACCCCTTATGACGAATGACGAGGGGTTGCGAAGCAACAGGAAGGATCTTTTTCGTACGTCAGAGTATTCCCTCTATTATGTCGGCAATTTTCTCAATACTGACCTTTCCCACATCAAAGGTAAGGGTGTAATGTGTGGCATCGGCTATCTCACAGCCGGTGTACTGTTTGTAATAGATCGCCCGCTTTTTATCCCTCTCTTCCATGAATTTTTCCGGCTTTTCGTCACCGTACTCTCCCAGCTGACGGGCTCTTTCCAGTTTCATTTCATAAGGAGCGTGAAGATAGATGCTCACCACATCGATCCCTGCCTTTTTAAGGATCTGGTCGGCACAGCGTCCCACCATGATACAGGGTTCCTTCGCCAGCTCCAGCACCACCTTGTTTTCAGCCTCAAAAATGGCATTATGGGAACTGCTGTAGGAAACCGCACTCCCGAGGAAGCTGTCAAGCACCTTGGCCGCCTTGGTGATCTCCTCCCCTTCACGTTCCACCGCCTCCCGGTCATAACCGCTCTCCTTAACGGTTTTTGTCACAAAATCCCTGTCGTAGAACGGAATATCAAGGCGCTCTGACAGGATAGCCGCCAGCTTTCTTCCTCCTGCTCCGTATTCTCTGTTGATGGCGATCACCGGTATTTTTTTCTTATCCATGTTTCCTCCCTTCCAACTGCAACAAAGGTCATCCTGAGGCTTTAGCCGAAGGATCTTTTCATCTTAATCATTCAAGATAAAGTAAAACACAACATCGTGATATCGTCAAACTGCTCCGCCGAAGCCACAAAATCCGCTATTGAAGCCCTCATGTTCAGGATCTGTCCCTCGGGCACAAGAGCGGAATCATTGTTGAGGGAATCAAGCATCCTGTCAAGTCCGAACTGTTCATTATCCCCGTTTACGGCCTCGGGCACTCCGTCGGTAAAGACAAAGAGTTTGTCTCCCCTGCCCATACTGAAGGAATGCTCCGTAAAATCCTGTTCGGCAAAAGAACCGATGGCCATATCATGCCGGTTTTTGATCAGTTCATATTTACCGCCTGCGCGGCAGAGCACAGGTTTCTCATGACCTGCATTTATCTCAGTTCCCCTTCCGGTGGAAAGCTCTATGACTGCCAGCCAGACCGTCACGAACATGTCGGCCTCATTGCTTTCACAGATCTGTCTGTTTACATGCTCCATAGCCGCTGCCGGTGCGATCTTCTGCATCAGTGTGGACCGTATCAGATTCTTACATACCATCATCACCAGGGCGGCGGGGATCCCCTTATCGGAGACATCCCCCACCACCAGGGCTATGTGATCATCATCTATCAGGAAGAAATCATAAAAATCTCCCCCCACCTCCTTGGCCGGTTCCATCAAAGCATACAGATCAAAATCCTTCCTGTGGGGAAAGGCGGGAAAGCTGCCCGGCAGCTGGCTTTTCTGAATGGTCCGGGCCATATCGAGCTCAGCTCCCATACGCTGCTTTTCCGCAGCCGCGATCCTTATCTCATCTACATACAGATCTATGCTCCGGGCCATCTTAGTAATGTCCGCAGACAGCCGGCCGTATTCATCGTTCTTATTGAGCAGACTCCCGAGCCCCGAGTCCATATCCGCGCTGTCCTTTGTCTGCGAATACTTCCTCACGGTCTCCTGTACGATGCCCACCGGTTTTACCACCTTGTGATACAACACCAGCATAAGCACCACGCCCACAAGCAGTGTCATCACCACTATGGGGACCAACAGGAGTATGATGGATCTCTTAATGGCGCGATAGACATCCGCGGTCCGGAAATTACACATCACCACGCACAGTACCTGTCCCTCCCTTACTATGGGGCGCAACACACCGAACCGGTCTTTCGTATCGTTAAAATACACATCGATGAAGGTTAATCCGTCGGCTTTATCCTTTTCGGCGGCTATGCCTTTCCTGACATCTGTGCTTAAGGGTATACAGTCTCCCACGGCAAACCCGTCTTCATTTTCTCCGTGTCCGTCATTATAGAAAAAGAGGAAGCCCTCATCGCCTTTTTGCCTGAAACAGAAGCTGCTGATCTCAAAATAACTGTGCTCCGAGGTGGAAAAATCACCGGCGATCATCTCATAACAATACTCGGCAAAAACCCTTTGTTCCCCTTCGTCAAACCCTTCCGCCTGTTCCACGGTGATCCGGGAAGGGATCTGATCATAGTGTTCGTGCCATTCCGTGATCAGTTCACTTTTCTCATGATCGGACAGGGTTTCATAGGATCTCAGCTCCTCCGGATGAGTCTCCCAGTAATCCAGCAGCCAGGGCAATGACTCATAGCACTCTATCCCCCCGGCAAGCCTCCCCGCCACCGAATATATGGTCCGCTCAAGGATAAGCGCCACGATCCAGGTCTGAAGCACAATGACCAGAGTAATGGTGACAGCTGTCATCACCACCCCGGTACCCGCCATGATCAGACCGAAAAATCTAAGGATCTTACCCTCATGCTTTTTTTGTTTTCCGTCACGCTTTATCATCTCAAATATCCGTCGTCAGCCCGGCAGCTCAAACCAGCAGGCAGGCTTTTAGATCCCGCTGCATTTCATATGAAAAACCATGCTCGTTCATCACATCATAAAATCCGTAATCTGCGGACCATTTCAGATACTCCCGCATGGTCTCGGCTTTCGATGCGGTCGCCATCGCCAGCGTCTCCGGAGACACCTGATCCATGATCTCCTTCGGTATGGATTCCAGCCGCTTTCTGATGACAGTTTCGTTATAGATCTCCGTGATACTGTAATCCGCTATGATATCCTCATCACATACTCCGCAAAGCCGCAGAATCTGGGCCGCGATTATACCTGTACGATCCTTACCTGCAGTACAGAAAAACATGGTATTTCCATCGATAAGGCTGTCCGCTATGATCTTCATTATACGTGCCACACATCCGGGAGATCCCTGTGTCATCACACGGTAATCCAGACTTAAGCTATCCAGGAATTTTTTCCCTGCTTCACCTGTGAGATCAAGCCCCGGCTCCTCATAAAAAAAAGGACTCAATACATAATCAAAACCCTCCGGCGCCTTCACCGGATTATCGGACGCTTCATAAGTACTCCTCAAGTCCACCAGGGTCCTGATCCCCAGAGCTCGTATCCGCTGCCACTCAGCTTCGGTAAGCTCCGAAGGACAGTCGCAGCGGAACAGTCTGTTCCACCCGGTCACTTTTTCATCACTGCCCTGATATCCTCCCAGATCCCGGAAATTATACATATTGTCAAATCTTATCCGACGTATCATACTCATTGTTCCTTACCTATCTCCTTATCCTGCGCAAAACAAAACATCCGTTTAAAGCCGTTGTCCGACAGGGATTTTGTCATGACCACTCCGCCGCATTGTCCCGAATACATGAAGGATTCACAGCGGGAAAGCAGATACAGCGCATAAAAATAATTGGCTGTGGAATCCTCGAGGAACACATCATAGTCTTCTCCCTCATGTCTTTTTCTGTCAAGCTCACTGATGGTGGTCACACCCTCGGTGATGAAATCCGTGATGCTGTATCTCTCCTGGGAGATCACCCGGACCTTCCCCGGGAAGGCCGCCGTCATCTGATCCAGGATGTCCTTATCTTCCGTAGCCAGAAAGATCCCTTCCTATCCGTCCTCATCCATCCACTCCCTGATCTTTGGCAGGGCAGCTTCCACAGTCACGGGAGCACTGGCTCCGCTCATGCCCGAAGCTATATAATCGGAGCCCCTAAGGAGTATTCCCAGCATGCGTTTACCGCCCAAAACCGCTTCGCCGTACTCTTTCATCTGGGAAAGGAACTGAGGGTTCAGAGATGAGCTGTCAAAATCGTTTCCGTTTGAATATCTCAGCATTTTTGTGAACAGAAGCCCGTAATAATTCGTGACATAAACGGTATTGTTCTCATTGGCGTCATCCGGCGTGATCCTGATATTAAAATACTTCTCTATTATCCTGTCCGAATATCTGGAGCTGTCCGACTGAAGGGTCACCTCCCAGCCGAAGCGCTTAAAGAAATGCTTTGCCCTGGAATACAGGGTCAGCACGCTTCCTATCCCCTCGGACCTGGCCACCACTATCTCGGCGTATTTCACCTGATCGAAGGGCAGCTGTGTAAGCCACTGGAACACAAAGATATGATGGAAGAGCACCACCGGATCCATGGTATAAAAATCACAGATAAAAGCGGAGGGGTAAAAATCCTTTACCACCTTCAGCACAGTCATGTCATCCTTATCCGGAGCCTTGGGCTCAAACTTAAGCCTGTCCGAGGCGGGATAAAACATAAATATCTTCTCATCGGCAAAGGACAGCTTAAGGGATGTAAACGAAAGCAGTACTCCCGTAAGCACCACCGTGTATTCGTTCACTTCCTCAAAACGGACTGCTTCAAAGCCCTCCAGGATATCAAAGCAAAGCCGGTCCCTATCTTTTTCATCATAAACGTAATAGGGCGGATACAGCGGGTCCTCATGGAACAGGGGCGAATCCGGATACTGTTGGCTATCTTCGGCCCAGCGCTGATTTTCCACATATTCCAGATTGTAATCCTCTCCCCCTTCATTCTTCACATGAAAGGCCGTCTCACCCCGGAGCACCCAGTAGAGAGCCTGATGGAATACATCCGGTCCGTGCTTTAAATATCTGTGGTTTTTTACACGGTCATATTTTTTTATCAATAACATAGGTCCTACCTCTTACATGCACTAATGATCTTTTCACCCTTCGCCAAAGGCGCTTCGATGAACAGCCCTGCCGCCTCGCACAGTATCTCGATGGACTGGGCGCCGCAGGGGAAATGCCAGAAGGTCCTCTCCGGAACGATGATCTTTCCGCCGGGCTTCACCTTATCCGCCAGTGTAAAGAACGCCTCCGACATGGTCTCGATATCTTCATCCTCCCTGAAGGAAAGATCCAGCAGGCCGTAGGAAAAACCTTCGCCTGCGTCCTTAAGGCCTTCCTCATCCACCACCGAAACCCCGGATAGTTCCTTTACGGAGTCGGAACAAAGCAGTATTGAACCTACCGGTTTAAGCTTTGAGAGCAGGGTTTCCACACTGTCGGGATCCTTGGGCGCATCGGACGCCTCCTTTTTTTCTCCCGTGAACAGCATGTCAAAATATCCCGTCTCGGCTCTTTCAAGAAACTCCCTGTCTCTTATGAGCTGCCTCTCGTCCTGATTTGCAAGATATACGACTCCGGCACTGGTATCCAGATCCACCGTACGGGCCAGATGGTCGGACACGGCCTTTCCCAGCCTTGCCCTGACAAAGCTTTTCTGACGCCGTATTATCGGCAGTATGGGCGCCGACAGTATATCCTTCTCATCATCTGTTATCAGATGCTTTTTAAGACCCTTTGCCAAAGGCCTGAAGGGGTCGTTTACGTGTTCGATGAACGCCTCCGGATGAAGATAGGCATCAAGTGCCAGATCCGTCTCGTGATGTCCCCAGATCTTATCCAGAAAGGGTGCAGTCATGTCGCTTCCCATGGGACGGCAGTTTACCTCTATCAGCACCGGACCCTTCTCATCGATCATGAATTCGCTGTGCACGTTTCCGTACTCCACGCCTATGGCATCCAGCACATCAAAGGCGTAGCGGATAAGAGCAGTGCAGCCCGTTTCCAGAGTACTCAGGGTCTCCGTATAATTGTAGACCATTCCTCCGCCTTCCACCTTTTTCTTTGAATGTTTCCATACCGCCGACAGCTTATGATGACCCTCATAGGAGACAGTGTTCACTATATATTCCGTTCCCACGATCCTCTCCTGAAGGAGCATGCCCTCTTCTTCCCCGCCCATATAATTACCGGTGGAGAAAACCTCGTCATAGGCGGCCTTTAATTCATCCTCACTGTCGCAGATACGCACATCCACTGAACTGGCGCCGCGATAAGGCTTTAACACACAGCCCGTAAAGCCCTCTTTCCTGTAAAAGTCCAGAGCCTCATCCCAGTTGTGGACGATCTTTCCCCGGATGCCGCGGACCTTGTGATCGATCAGGGTCTGATGCATCAGGAACTTATTTGTCATGGCGGGGATCCGCTCCGTCTTATTACCCGGCAGCCCCATATCCTCCGCAAGACGTATCGCCAGCTCCACTCCCAGATCCGCTCCCGGCAATATGAACCGGGGCGAAAGTTCCCTGACCATCTTAAGTGTATCATCATAGGTATCGCATTCTGCGCAAAAATCCGCAAGACCCTTGTAATGATGCTCGATGGGATCCCTGACTCCCGCCATCAGCGCAAAGATGTCATCGCTGCGCTTCGACCAGAGGACCACAGGATAAAAACCGCGTTTTATGATATCCTCGATGAAATTGACGCCGGTGGAAAAGGCATCAACGATCAGTATTTTTTCCATGTCAAAAAGCTCCTTCCTCTTCTTTGATCCCGGTCCGTCACTTTTCTTTTTCCATAAGCGCCAAAACCAGCTCCTGGGGTATCTGTCCGGGATATTTTTTCTGAAGTTCGGCAAAGCCCTTCAAAAGATCCTCCATTGAATCATAACCTCCGGTGACCGCATCGTTAAACCAGAAGATATCCTTCCCCGGAATGCGTACCTCATACTGGATCACACTCTTCATGGAGGGCTCGGACGCTATCTGTTCCAGCAGTTTTTCCTCAACCTTCGGCATCTTGAACTGGCATGAAAAGCTGAGGTTCTTTACATCGTTATAATCCTTCGCGGCATCTGCTGCCTCATCCATATACACATCGTAGGGAAGACGGCCCTGTGAAGCCGTGATAAGCGTTGTAAGGCCCGACCATCTGTTGTTGACCTCAAGGATGTACCACTCGCCCTTTACCAGCACCAGATCCACCTCCATGATGCCGGAAAAGCCCATGAGCTGCGCCATGCGCAAAAGCTCCTTTTGCACCTCCTGTACATGAAGATCCTCATCCAGAATGGGACCATACTTTAATGTGGTGGCTCCCAGGGGATCATTGAGCTGTCCGGGCACTGTATTGAATATCCTGAAGGGCGGTGAGACAAAATATTTACCTCTGTCTCCGTGAACCTCAGCCCCGTATTCCTCTCCGTCCAGGAACTGCTCCAGTATCACATCCTCTGTCAGACTTTCGGAGAGAAGATATGCTTTGGCATCCTCATAATCCTTTGCTATATATATCCCCATGGAGGAAGAACCTGTGGTACTCTTGATCACCACGGGCATATCCATATTCTCTATCTCCCAGAGGATGTATTCCTGATACACATTACCGGTACAGGCATCCCCCAGTTTGTTGGTGGTGAACAGTTCATGATGCAGATAAAGGGCCTCGGGAATACGGAAGCCTCCTGCCTTAAGGACCTGATGGGTACGCCATTTATCAAAACAGTCCATAGCCGTATCCGCACTGTAGCAGATGGTGTCGATACCCTTTTTGCGAAGTCCCTGGGCTATGCAGGCATCCCTTATCCCGTTCCAGTCATAACCGCTCACAGGTCCGGGCATGGCTATGGCCATATCCGGTTTTTCCTCCTCCACTGCAGCAAGGAACTCCTTGAGCTTCGCTTCCATGGGAAGGATCTTCACCCTGACCTTCTCAGACTTTTGAACCAGTTCACCGTCCCTTATGTCAAGAAAATATCTGCCGTTAAGCTGCACCACCAGAGTAATCTCGCAGTCGGGATGACGCTTTGCCATCTCATCCCACTGGAATGCCCACTTCGGGTACACGGTACAGTTGCTGCTTTTGTCCCTGTGCTTACTGTTGCTTGAATAAAAAACTATCTTCCTCATCACCAGTCCACCTTTCCGATCAGTTCATTTATCTTTGGCAGGAAATTCGCCTTGGCATCATCTATGCTGGCCTGTATTATGGCCGGATCGGCGCCTCTTCCGAAAACAGGTGCCAGCGCCACCTTAAGCTTTGAGAACATGACGATCTGCGCCTCGATCTCATCGCGCTTTTGTTTGTCATACTGTGCAAAATATTCTTCCATCAGACGGTCCCAGGTCTTTGTGATCAGTTCTACCGGCATTTTTGTATGGAACTCGGCATACTCGGGGGAAAGCCTGACCAGATTGACCTGGGTGGCCGCGGTGGCCAGAAAATCAAAGATCGGATGGCCATAGCTCACATCCCCCATATCGATGAGGATCAGCTCATCATTCTGGACCATCACATTGTTGGGATGATAATCGCCGTGGATCATGGTATCCCGCTCCGGAACCGATTCAACCAGGGCGCGCAGAAGTCCCAGTTCCTCATCCGTATAATGCTCTTTACACTGATCGATACATGAATGATATATATCCTTTATGTTCGGAAAACACTCCTTATCCACAACGGTTTCATGGATCTTTTTGTATAAACCGATATATTTTCCGGCCAGTTCATCATAACGGGCCGGATCGCTCTTAAGGGAATTTGACAGGGTATCCGCATTTATCATCTCAAACATGATGCCCAGACGCTCATCTGCCATGACCACCGAATATGAGATCGCCGTGGGGATACCGGCCAGCAGCGCCTCCTGGGCCAGCATCCTCTCCCTGTCGATATCCTCCCTGGGAGCGCTCTTCTGGAACACCTTGATCACATTCTCGCTGTCCACACGGTAAACCTCTCCGTTTGCTCCCTGCCCGATCATCTCAAAATCCGAAAGGCTGTATTTTTTCATTTCCTTCTGAGCGTCAAACATCCTGACAAATCCGGTATCGTCAAGTATGTCATAAATAGGAAGGGAAATATTGATTATACGGATCTTGTTTTTCTCATTCTTTGCGGCCTTTAACAAAACCCTCAGACCGGCACTGGATATATAATCCAGCTGCCCGAAATCAAAGACAAGTTCTTCCTGTCTGTTTTCATCCCGGAGCCTTGTAAGCTCCTCCTCCACCGCCTGGGCGTTATCTCTTGAGATCCTGCCTTCAAAAGAAATGACTGCCGATCTCTCCCCTGTTTCCTTAAGTCTTACCCCGTCCATCATATTACCTCCTGTAATTTTTATCCTTTGTCACTCACGCTTTCACGCCGTTATACAGCCTGTAATAGGCCCCCTCTTTCCTTATCAGTTCCTCGTGATCCCCGCTCTCAAGTATCCTTCCATGATCCAGCACCAGAATAAGGTCGCTGTTTTTTATGGTGGAAAGACGATGGGCTATCACAAAGGATGTGCGGCCCTTCATCAGGTTGTCCATCCCCTCCTGGATAAGCCTTTCCGTTCTGGGATCCACCGAGCTGGTGGCTTCATCCAGAATAAGTATGGGAGTATCCGCCGCCACGGCTCTGGCTATGTTAAGGAGCTGCCGCTGTCCCTGGGCCAGATTCTCCGCATCCCGGGTGAGCACCGTGTTATAGCCGTCCGGAAGCCTGTTGATAAAGTCGTCTGCCCTTGCCGTTACGGCTGCCTTTATACATTCCTCATCACTCAGCTGCGGTCTGCCGTACCTGATATTGTCAAGGATGGTACCCGTAAAAAGATGGGTATCCTGAAGTACTATGCCTATATGGTGTCTGAGTTCTTCCTTCCTGAATTCTTTTATATCCCGGCCGTCCAGAAGGATCTCACCGCTGTCCAGATCATAAAACCTGTTCAGAAGATTTGTGATGGTGGTCTTTCCGGAACCAGTGGTCCCCACGATGGCTATCTTCTGTCCGGGAAGTGCCGTCAGATTTATATCATGCAGTATCTGCGTACCGGGCACATAGGAAAAATTCACGTTTTTAAGCTCGATCCTGCCCTTTATCTCTCCCTCGCCTATTGATGCAGTGCCTTCATCCGCTTCCGGAGCTTCATCCATCATGGCAAAGATCCTCTTGGCCCCCGCCAGTGCCGTCACGCAGGAATATATCTGTCCCGAAGCCAGTACCACCGGCACATTCATGGTCTTTGAAAGCGACAAAAAGGCAATGGTTTTTCCGATAGTCATTCCGCCCCAGCCGTTTATCACAAAAATACTGCACAGCACGGCAAAGAGAAAATAAAATACGATATTCCCGGCCTGCATGTTTACGGCACTGACTATCCCGGTATATTTCGATGCCTGATATGCGCTCTTTCTGAGCTTCTCGTTCAGTCCTTTGAACTCATCAATGCACTGTTCTTCATGTCTGAACACCTTTACTACCTTCTGGCCGCTGAACACCTCTTCCACAAAACTGCTGACAGCGCTCAGATTCTCCTGCTGCTCGGAATATGCACCGCTGGCGGCTCCTATTATCTTCATGCTGATGCCCATTACCACTCCCACCATCAGAAGAGCCAGCAGGGACAGCGGTATGTTGAGCAAAAGCAGCGCAACAATGATCGCCACCGCCGTGATCAGCGCTGAGACCACATTCGGTATACCCTGGCTGATCATAAGCCTGATGGCGTCCGTATCGTTTGAATAGACGGACATTATCTCTCCGCGGGTATGGGTATCAAAATATTTCACCGGAAAGCGCTCCATCTTATCGAACATCTCGCGCCTTAAGGTATACATGGTCCCATGGGTCATCTTCGCCACCGCCCGGGCCTGGATAAACTGGGCCAGAACACCTGCCACAAAAAGTGCCACCAGGAAAGTGAGGGCCTTTGCCAGGGCTGCAAATCCCGCAGCCTTATCCTGCATGGTGATGAGAGGAGTGATATATCTGTCCACCAGAGCAGAAAGATAGGAATAGGCCGCGGTTGACGTGAGCGCCGATACCACGACGCAGATCATGGTCAGCACAAAACAGAAACGGTAATTCCTGGTTATATATTTCATTAATCGGTTCAGTGTATCTTTCATCGCCTGTCCTTGTTATCCACACAGAAGATCCACTCCCCTGTGTCATTCTGAGGGCTTTAACCCGAAGAATCCTTATCCGCTGCCACACTGCACAGCTCACGGTATACCTCACAGCTCTCAAGAAGCTTCTCATGGGTGTCAAAGCCCGCGATCCTTCCCTTGTCAAGCACCAGTATCCTGTCCGCATCCCTGACGGATCCCACCCTCTGTGTGATGATGAGCTTTGTCATGTCGGGCATATCCTCACGCAGCGAAACGCGTATCTTTGATTCGGTGGCTGTGTCCAGCGCAGACAGGGCATCATCCAATATCAATATGCGGGGCTTCCTGATCAGCGCCCTGGCAAGACAGAGACGTTGACGCTGTCCGCCGGAAAGGTTT
>JAEEZH010000195.1 GCA_016288495.1 Lachnospiraceae bacterium | reverse complement strand
CGAATATCGAATCTAAAAATCATGTATGCTGATAAGTCTTTTTTAAATTGAATTATTCCACATGTGAATGGTATAATAAATCCTGTTATGAGCTTTTTTGAAGATGAGGTCCGGGAGGGCTTTTACATTACCGCCATGATGAAAAGATACTGGGAGGCGCAGCTGCAGGTGCTGGCCCGGATTGATGAGGTGTGCAAAAAACACGGCATCAGGTGGTTCGCCGACTGCGGGACTCTGATCGGAGCTGTCAGGCATGGCGGCTATATCCCCTGGGATGATGATCTGGATATATGCATGCTGCGCCATGATTATGAAGCTTTTTTCAGGGTGGCAAAGGAGGAGCTGCCCCGGGATTACCGGGTTTTGTCACTTTATACCGAAGAAGAATATAATGAACCCATCGGCAGGGTGGTGAACAGTGATTCCATCAGGTTCAGCCCCGAGTATTTGAAGGCTAATTTTGGCTGCCCGTACACGGCGGGCATAGATATTTTTCCTCTTGATGCTCTGGCGGATGATGAGGAGGAAGAGGAGAAGCGAAGAAGCCGGGCAAAAAAGGTTTTGGATGCCCTGGAGCTGGTAAGAAGCGGACAGGCAGACTCACCTGAGTGCAAAGCTCTTTTGTCAGATATAGAGAGCACGGAGCATGTGATCCTTCATAGAAGAGGGAATCTGATCCATGAGCTTTTATTGACCGCAGACAGGCTTTACCGGTTATATCACACTGAGGATGCAAAGGCGTTGGCACTCATGCCCTTCTGGGTCAGGAATCATGATCACAGATATCCTAAGGAATGGTATGAACAGGCTTTGAGGCTTTCCTTTGAGAATGTCAGTATCTGTGTGCCTGTGGGATATGAGGACGTGCTGAGGACAGAGTATGGTGAACTCATGCGTACCGTAAGGGGTGGCGGAGCTCATGACTCTCCTGTATATAAGGCGCAGGAGCGTATCCTTAAGGAGAACATGGGACATAATCCTTATCGCTATACCATGCCGGCTGTACTCCCTCCCGAAAAAAAGTCAAAATTCCTTATTGAGAGCTGTAATGAGATCATAAGTGTGATCCTTAAGGCTCATCATCAGATAAAGCTGCTTTGTGATGGGAACGATTATGAAAATGCGGGACAGCTGATGGAGGGATGTCTGACCCTGGTCGATTCTCTGGAAAAGATGCTTGCCGGCGCCGGGATGATACAGACAAGTGAAGCAGGTCCTCGGTTGGATACTGCGAATGAAATGATAAAGCCTATCGGCGAATATCGATCGCTTCTGTATGAGATCAGTGGTAACTGGCGTGGTGAAGAGAGTGTGGCAGCTCTGAATGCCGTAGCAGAGCAGGTTGGATCGGCCATAGAAAAGATGATCGCTAAAAGACGTCGTCAGGTGTTGTTTCTTGTGTATAAGGCAAAATGGTGGATGTCGATGGAGCCTTGTTGGGAAAAGGAAAAGGCTGATCCCGATACAGATGTGTTTGTGATGGCCCTTCCCTATATGATATCGGATCCCTTTGGAGAGAATGGAGAAACCTTTGATGATCGTCAGCTGTTTCCCGGGGAAGTGAAAATGACTTCCGTCGAAGAATATGACATAAACGCAAGGCGTCCTGACGTGATCTATATTCAGGCACCCTATGACGGATGGAATGTGGTTTTCCGTGTGCCGGAGCATTTTTATTCGGAAAAACTCCGTGATCTTACAAAGGAACTGATATATGTGCCTTTTATGAAAACTGACGATCCCTCATCACCTGATGATAAGCTGACGGAGGCTCTTAAGGTGATCATAGAGCAGCCGGCAGTCTATTATGCGGACAAGGTGATCCTTGGATCAGAGAAAATGAAGGATGTATATGTTGGGTTCCTGAAGAGTATCACGGGTGAAAAATCCGAAAAATACTGGCAGGATAAGATATATGTGGTATAATTTTGTGACAGATACAGTGAGGTATGGCGATGAATTTTGAATTGACGGCATCCATGATGTGTGCCGATTTCGGACATCTGGAAAAGGAAGTAAAGGATCTGGAAGAAGCTGGGATAGACTCCTTCCATATAGATATAATGGACGGGCGTTATGTACAGAATTTTGCCATGTCTTTAAATGATCTGATTTATATCAGGAGATCCACGGATAAGCCTTTGGATGTACATCTCATGGTGGAGCATCCGATTAATACTATAGGTCTTTTTACCGGTAACCTTCATCCCGGTGATACTATCTATATCCATCCTGAGGCCGAGTATCATCCTTCGACTACATTGCAGAGGATCATAGACGCAGGTATGATCCCGGGTATAGCCATTAATCCGGGGACCAGCGTGGAAAGCGTCAGGATGTTGCTCCGCATAGTTAAAAAGGTTCTGGTTATGTCTGTGAATCCCGGTAATGCGGCGCAGATGTTTCTGCCTTATGTGGGTGAGAAATATGACCAGCTTCTGGAGATCAAGGACAAGGTGAATTTTGATATATACTGGGACGGAGCCTGCGGTGCGGATAAGATCAGGGAGTTCGCCCCCCGCGGAGTTAACGGGTTCGTGCTGGGTACCACGCTGCTTTTTGGCAAGGATCAGCCCTATAGTGAGACGATAAAAAAGATCAGGGAATTGAATTTTGACTGAGTGGATGAAATGAGTGATGTGGTTTTACCCCCTGAGTGGGAGCTGAAGATAAAGGGACGTAAGATTCTGGCCTTTGGCCTGAATGCGTCCTTTTTACTTTTATATAATGAAAAGATTCTGGCAAAGATCCGTTTCGCCCTGGAGCAGATGAAACAGGCTTCAGGATCCATGATCTGCCTGTTTTCACCCGATGCGTGCGTGGACAGGATAGAGGAACTGGATCCCGGGATCTGGGCGAAGTATAGTGAGCTTGTTCAGGGCTTTGGCTGCGATGCCGATATAATCTATGATGCCGGACATATGGCAGGGTCTTATGTGGAGCGGATCGCGGGTTATTATGGCGGCCCCAGTGATCTGGCCGGAGTATGCCATGGGGCAGGCAAGCCTGTCATGTTTATGGATGTGGATCTTCTGGAGTGACTGAGCTGAAATGAAATATGAAAAAACTTTTTTTGCCCCTGAGATAAGATGGGGCTTTACCATACAGGAAATGATGAAGCGCTGCTGGGCGGCTAATCTGGATGTTCTGGAGGTTTTCAAGGATATATGCAGTCGCTATGATCTCAGGTATTACGCAGCATATGGTACTCTTCTGGGGGCCTTGCGTCATAACGGTTTTATTCCCTGGGATG
>JAEEZH010000194.1 GCA_016288495.1 Lachnospiraceae bacterium | reverse complement strand
GGCATCTTTTCGTTTACCACTTCCACGGCAGCCACAGGAGCCACCTTGGGATTCTCTATACCACAGGCATGAGCCACGTTAACCGCATTATTTATAAGGCTCACCTTATCCTCCAGTGTGGGATAAGGCACAAAAGCCACATCGGTCAGGAATAAGAGCTGCTCTATTCCCTCTATTTCAAAAACAGCCACATGGGAAAGAGGTTTTCCGGTGCGCAGTCCCACCTCTTTGTCCAGTATGCTCTTTAAAAAGCTCTTTGTATCCAGGAGGCCCTTCATATAAATGTCGGCCTTGCCGTCATGCACCAGCTTAACTGCCGCAAGAGCTGCCTCCATGGGCTCTTTTACATCTATCACTTCATATTCGGCAAGGTCCATGCCGATCTCCTTTGCTATGGCAGAGATCTTGTCCGCATCACCTGTCATCACTACATCGACTATTCCCCTGTCATGAGCCTGCTTAGCAGCCTCCATTACAAAACTGTCCTGGGCGTTACCTATCGCCAGTTTCTTTTTTCCGACCTCCCTGACCTTTGCCAGAAGGTCATCAAAACCTTTACTCATTGCTTTACTCCTTACTCCTTAAAATAATAAAGAAAGGACTATGTCATTCCGGTCAGGGTAACAGTATTTACCCATACCTGGAATGACATAGTCGAAATAAAATTTACGCTTCCTTTGCAGCCAGCTCGCTCTTAAGCCTTGCGGTAAGTGCGGGAACCACTTTGTTGAGGTCGCCTACTATACCGTAGTCAGCCACATCAAAGATAGGTGCATCCTCATCCTTGTTGATGGCGATGATCACATCGGACTCCTCCATACCGGCCACGTGCTGAATGGCTCCGGATATACCTATTGCAAAATATACATTGGGACGTACGGTCTTTCCGGTCTGTCCTACCTGCATATCCTTGGGCTTCCAGCCTGAATCAACTACGGCACGTGAGCAGCTTACCATGCCTCCCACTACCTCAGCCAGATCCTCAAGGATCTTGAAGTTCTCGGGTGAACCTACTCCACGGCCGCCGGATACCAGGATCTTTGCATCCATGATATCGCCGATATCGGCAAGGGCCTTGACTACTTCCTTGATCTCTACGTACTTGTCATTTACCTCAAAGCCGGGATTATATTCGATAACCTCAGCCTTGGCTCCCTTGACGGGCTCGATCTTCTGCATTACGCCGGGACGTACCGTAGCCATCTGGGGACGGTTGTTGGGGCAGGCGATGGTGGCGATGGTATTTCCACCGAAAGCAGGTCTGGTCATGAGAAGCTGGTTATGCTTCTGCTCCTGACCGGGGATGGGATTCAGAGGAAAATCTCCGATATCCAGCACGGTACAGTCTGCGGTAAGACCGGTAGCCACTCTTGCGGAAACCGTAGGTCCCAGATCCCTTCCTATAGCGGTAGCGCCCACCAGCATGATCTCGGGCTTGTACTCATTTATCACGGATGAAAGGGCATGTGCATAAGGCTCAGTCCTGTAAACCTCCAGCTCCTTGTCATCTACTACTATAACTCTGTCTGCGCCGTATTCTGCGAGAGAGTCTGCCAGATCCTTTACATTGTATCCGATCAGCACGGCGGTTACCTGTGTGTTAAGCGGTGCTGCCAGTTCCTTTGCCTTTCCCAGAAGCTCATAGGCTATACCGGAGACCTTGTTGTCTACCTGCTGGGCAAAGACAAATACACCCTTATATTCTTCTAAATTCTGCATTTTATCCTCCTACCTATCAAATAACTATATGCTTTTCTTTCATCTTGCCAACAATATATTCAACAGCGTCCTCTGGTGAATCGGGAACAACCTTTTCTCCTGCGCCCTTACGCACCTTGTCGGAAGCCTTTGCTATCTTTGTGGGAGATCCGGCAAGACCGAGATTAGAGTCATCCACGTCCTTGAGATCTGCTCTTCCCCAGGTGGTGATCTCTGCGGCGCATGCGTCAAAGATTCCGCCGGGAGTCATATATCTGGGATCGTTAAGCTCGGAAAGAGCGGTGATCAGGCAGGGCATCTTTGCGGTGAGCACGTGATACCTGTCATCATAAAGTCTCTCGACCGTAACCGTCTTTGCAGCCTCATCCACCTCAATCTTCTGTGCATAGGAGATGACCGGAAGTCCCAGATGCTCTGCGATCTGAGGTCCTACCTGTGCGGTATCTCCGTCTATTGCCTGACGTCCGGTGATGACCAGATCGTAATCGATGTTTCTCAAAGCTCCTGCTATGGTAGTGGAGGTAGCCCAGGTATCTGCGCCGCCCAGCACTCTGTCAGTCACAAGGATGCCGTCGTCCGCACCCATTGCGATAGCCTCTCTCAGAACATCGGCTGCCTTGGGAAGACCCATGGTCAGTACGGTAACCTTTGCTCCTGTCTTATCCTTTATACGCAACGCAGCCTCCAGACCTGCCTTGTCATCGGGATTCATGATGGCAAGCATGGCAGCACGGTCCAGCGTTCCGTCGGGATTGAATTTAACTCCGCCCTTTGTATCGGGCACCTGCTTAATACAAACTACTATATTCACTGTATGCCTCCTATCTTACTTCAACAGACCTGCGGAAATGACCATGCGCTGAACCTCTGATGTACCTTCGTAGATCTCGGTTATCTTGGCATCTCTCATCATGCGCTCAACATCGTATTCCTTGATATATCCGTAACCACCGTGAAGCTGTACGGCCTTTGTGGTCACTTCCATAGCTATCTCGGCAGCTGCAAGCTTTGCCATGGCTGCCTCCATGGAATAGGATATCTTGTTGTTCTTCTGATACTCGTCCTTTTTCAGTGCAGCCTTGTAAACCAGAAGCTTGGCAGCCTCTACCTTCGTAGCCATATCAGCCAGCTGGAACTGGGTATTCTGGAAAGCTCCTATGGCACGGCCGAACTGCTTTCTCTCTTTTACGTAATTGATGGTGGTCTCAAGAGCGCCCTCAGCAAGTCCGAGTGCCTGTGCGGCTATTCCTATACGGCCTCCGTCCAGAGTGTGCATGGCTATATTGAAGCCCTTGCCTCTCTGTCCCAGAAGGTTCTCCTTGGGAATGCGGCAATCCGTAAAGATGAGCTCATAGGTGGAAGAACCGCAGATACCCATCTTATTCTCCTTTGTACCGAAGGTAAATCCGGGAGTACCCTTCTCCACGATGAAAGCGGAGATCTCCTTCAGCATCTTGCCTCTCTTTTCCACTTTACCGGTTACGGCAAAGATAACGTATACGTCTGCTTCCTTACCGTTTGTGATAAAGAACTTGGAACCGTTCAGCACCCACTCGTCTCCGTCTTCCACGGCCTTGGTCTGCTGACCCTGGGCGTCAGTTCCTGCTCCGGGCTCTGTAAGTCCGAAAGCACCCAGCTTCTCACCCTTTGCCAGGGGAACCAGGAATTTCTGCTTCTGCTCCTCGGTACCGTAGGTAGCGATGGGGTCGCAGCAAAGTGAAGTATGTGCGGAAACGATAACGCCCGAAGTACCGCAGACCTTTGAAAGCTCTTCCACGCACATCACATAGGTGAGCACATCGCAGCCCTGTCCGCCATACTCCTTTGAGATCGGTATGCCAAGGAAGCCGTAACGCGCCATCTTATCAACTGTCTCTCTGGGAAATCTGTGCTGCTCGTCGATCTCCTGAGCCAGAGGCTTTGCCTCATTTTCGGCGAACTCTTTAAAAAGCTGTCTCGCCATCTCATGCTTTTTTTCCAGATTAAAATCCATCTTTATTTCTTCCTCCTATCTCTACTCTTTTACATCAGGCCTTATCAACAGGCGTCTTGGTGCGGTCTTCGTTGTATACGTAAAAGCCCTTGCCGCTCTTTACGCCCAGGTTGCCGCCTCTTACCATCTTGCGAAGCAGAGGGCAGGCCCTGTACTTGGAATCTCCTGTCTCGTTGTAAAGTACATCCATGATAGCCAGGCAGATATCCAGTCCGATGAAATCTCCCAGCTCCAGGGGTCCCATGGGATGATTGGCACCCAGTTTCATGGCGGAATCGATACCCTCTATATCCGATACGCCTTCCATCTTTATGAAGGCTGCCTCATTTATCATGGGGATGAGGATACGGTTAACCACAAAGCCCGCTGCCTCATTAACCTGTACGGGAGTCTTGCCGATCTCCTTTGAGATCTCTATTATCCTGTCCACCGTAGCCTTGGGGGTGTTAACTCCCGCGATGACCTCGATGAGCTTCATCCTGTCGGCAGGATTGAAGAAATGCATACCTGCAACGGGACGGTTGATACCGTTTCCGATCTCGGTAATGGAAAGTGATGATGTATTTGATGCAAATACACAATCAGCCTTACATATCTTGTCCAGCTCTGAGAAGGTGGTCTTCTTTACTTCCATGTTCTCAAAAGCTGCTTCAACGATGAGATCACAGTCTGCGCACAGATCCTCCTTAAGTCCGGGGGTGATCTTTGCCACGATGGCGTCAGCGGTCTCCTGTGTCATCTTTTCCTTTGCCACCAGCTTTGCGTAGCCCTTGGCGATCTTGTCCTTGCCGCCCTCGGCCCACTCCTGCTTGATGTCGCAAAGCATTACCTCATAACCTTCTGTCTGGGCAAAGGCCTTTGCGATGCCCTGTCCCATGGTGCCTGCACCGATAACTCCTACTTTCATTTTTCCCTCCTGATCTATAAATTAATTACAGTTCTGTGATTAATTATTCAAGATTCTTCGCTTCGCTCAGAATGACAATCCATACAACAACCTCTTATGCTGTCATTCTGAGGAATCCTTATGCTGTCATTCTTAGGAATCCTTATTCTGTCATTCTGAGGAGCATAGCGACGAAGAATCTTTATTCTTATTCATTAATAAACGGTACGACTTTAAGCTTCTTTTCCTTGTCCTTCTCCAGGAAATTAGCCATGGCCGCGCCCTGATCCTTAGTTTCAAAGCAGCTTCCGAAAAGCTTTTCCTCTATGACGATGGCTGCATCCATATCTGTCTGAAGGCCGTCATTGATAGCCTTCTTGGATGCCCTCACAGCAATGGGGGCCTGCTTTGCGATACCGGCTGCCATCTTCTGTGCCGCAGCAAGGACAGCATCCTTTGAGGATACGCCTTCCTCGGGCTTTATCACGTCATTGACAAGACCTACCCTGTATGCCTCATCCGCCTTTATATTGCGGGCAGTGTAGATAAGCTGCTTTGCCATGCCGGCTCCGATGAGCCTGGCCAGTCTCTGGGTACCGCCGAAACCGGGGGTGATGCCCAGTCCTACCTCGGGCTGTCCGAAGACTGCGGTGTCGGAAGCGAGCCTGATATCACAGCTCATGGCGATCTCACAGCCGCCGCCCAGCGCAAAGCCGTTCACAGCTGCGATCACGGGTATGGGGAAGGTCTCCAGCTTTCTGAAGACATCGTTACCCTTCTTGCCGAAGGCTTCTGCTTCTGCCTTGGTGAGATTGCTCATCTCGGCTATGTCGGCTCCTGCCACGAAGGCCTTCTCGCCGGCACCGGTGAGCACCAGGGCACGGACCTCATTAAGATCCACTGCATCAAGAGTGGCGCTGAGTTCGTCCAGCACCTGTGAATTCAGGGCGTTCAGAGCCTTCTCGCGGTTAATCGTTATAGTTCCGACTTTGTCGGACACTTCGTAAAGTATATATTCCATTCTTTAATCTCCTAAGGTTCTGTTCTTTTTTTAATCTCTCTCTACGATGGTTGCGCAGCCCATGCCGCCGCCGATGCAAAGGGTAGCCAGGCCTTTCTTTGCGTCTGCCTTCTCCATCTCATGAAGCAGGGTTACCAGGATACGGCAGCCTGATGCTCCTACGGGATGGCCCAGTGCGATGGCGCCGCCGTGGGGATTGAGCTGTGCATCGGTGAAACCAAGCTCTCTCTGTACTGCTATGGACTGTGCGGCAAATGCCTCATTTGCCTCGATTATATCGAAATCTTCGATCTTGTAGCCGGCCTTGGCCATTGCCTTCTTGGAAGCTGCCACAGGTCCGATACCCATGATGGCGGGATCGCAGCCGCCCAGAGCGCCGGCAACAAAAGTAGCCATGGGCTTTACTCCCAGTTCCTTTGCCTTTTCTTCGCTCATTACGACTACTGCTGCTGCGCCGTCATTGATGCCGGAAGCATTTCCTGCAGTAACCAGACCGTCGGGCTTAAATGCCGGACGAAGCTTTGCTATACTGTCTGCGGTGGTACCCGGACGAGGACCCTCATCCGTATCGAAGATAACTGTTTCTTTCTTTTTCTTTACTTCTACGGGAACTATCTCATCCTTAAATGCTCCGGACTCGATAGCTTCTGTCGCCTTCTGCTGTGAACGTGCGGCAAACTCATCCAGCTCGCGTCTGGTGATGCCCCACTTCTCACAGATGTTCTCTGCGGTGATACCCATATGATAGTCATTGAATGCATCCCACAGAGCGTCGTTCACCATGGTGTCCACCAGGGTGTTGTTGTTCATTCTGTAACCGAAACGTGCCTGCTTCAGTGCATAAGGTGCCATGGACATATTCTCCATACCGCCTGCCACTACTATGTCCGCATCGCCGCACTGGATCATCTGGGCGGCCATGTTCACACAGTTAAGACCGGAACCGCAGACTACGTTGACAGTGACCGCAGGGGTCTCTACGGGGATCCCCGCATTGACGGATGCCTGACGTGCCACGTTCTGTCCCAGGCCGGCCTGGATAACACAGCCCATATATACATGGTCTACCTTGTCCGCCGGAACATTTGCTCTTTTTAATGCTTCCTTGATCACGATGGCACCAAGTACAGGAGCGGGTGTAGTGGAAAGCCCTCCTCCCATGGTACCTATGGCTGTACGAACAGCGCCTGCTAAAACGATTTTCTTTGACATCTCTACCCTCCGTATAAATGTGCTGTTAAAAATTTGTCATTTTTGATTGTACCACAGCGTATTTCATTTGGCAAGAAGGTTTCGAGCGTCTTTGAATATTTTTTTATAATTCTATCTCATCCAGGATTTCCACCGCATTCAATATGAAACCCAGCACCTTGTGAGGATTGTCCATATGTAGTGGCAGCATGGACAAAAACAACGATACCTCGTATATCCGCACCGACAGGAAATCGAATCCGTTCTCCCTGACTTTCTCCCTGAAGATCTTCACATAGGCCGAATTGTCAAAGGGTATCTCCAGCACGAAGGACAGATCCGTATCTATCTTTATGTCAAAAAGCGCATTGTTGAAAAAATCATAACGGCCGCAGACCGAATGGCTGAGCTTGGCCACATCATAATAGGGATCCGTCCAAAGCTCGTCTTCGCTGCACGCTCCCTTGGGATCGATGAACTTTAATATGCCGGCGGACCTGTTGTAAAGGGCGTTGGCAAAACAGGGATCCCCGTGGCCTATGACCAGCTGTCTTTTCCCCGATGCCCCGGCCTCGATCTTTTTTTTCAGTGCAAAATACCTGTCAAAGACAGCTTCCAATTTAGGGCCCTTTGCCGCATTCACAAGGCTCTCCAGAGCGGGAAAATCCGGATGCTTTTTAAGCATCTCAAATCTGTCCCTGACCTTGTCCTCATAGAGGGCATCGGCAGCTTTTTTTGCTTCCTTTGCGGAACACTCCTTTGAATGCCTGCAGGAAAAGAAATAAAAATATTTATCCATCAGCGCCGAAAACTCCGCCTCATCCATGGAACCGTGGACCCATTTGATGGCCAGATCCGTCATGTGCAGCCTCTCCATGGTATAGGAAGCATGATCAGCCGTCTCCCTGTAATCAAAGGGCATCACAAACCAGAATTTCATATCGTCGGGCAGCAGATGATAAAAATCATACTCCGCCTTCAGCTTTTTCTTATCCGAAGAGGTCTTGGTGACGGTGTATTCCGTTTCCTTCAGGGAATTGAAATATCTGGAATCAAAATCCCCGGTGACACACTGGATGAAATTGCCTATGACACCTATATCCACCAGGCCTTCCGCCTCAAAGTTCGCGCTCATGGTCCTGGCCAGGTCCCAGGCCTTCTGCCCCGACATCACGTTTTTGCAGAACTTCACATAGGAAGATACATCCGCAAAAGCGGCGGCAACAGATCTGCCTTCCGACAATATACCGTAAGGCTCATCTATATATTCCAGCTTCTTAAAGGAAAGAAGTGCCCTGGAGGGATCAGCCATGAGATAATTGGAAAAACAGTGGAGCACACGCATATCCGAAGCCTCATAGAGTTCCAGTTCCCTGAGCAGTTCCCCGTATTCGAAATTGGACCGAAGCTTCCTCCAGACCACATCGGGATACACCTTTTCAAGCTCGCTGCGGTAATGCTCCTCCAGACGCTTTTTCTTTACGACCACATCCGAAAAGCCTTTGTTCCCGATGATATCGGCCACCATCTCACTCTTTTTTCCCGTATCGTCAAAAACCACAAGTGTTTTCATGAAAACATCTCCATAATTATAAGATTCTTCGCTTTGCTCAGAATGACTGTGTGTTAAAGCTCAGAATGACTGTGTGTTAAAGCTCAAAATGATAATGTATAAAAAAGGTCATATCTTCGAAATGTCCTGTCCGATCTTTATCAGCAGGTACAGGATCACCATCATTATCACACTGACAAATACAAAGGATGCCAGATAGGGCGAACTGCCGCTGCCCATGGCGCACATGAGATAATCGGGAAGCACATCCTTTGCAAGAGCCGTTCCGGACAGGCCCGCCCTCAGGGCCACACTGCCCAGCTCCACAGCCCAGGCCGCCACCGACATAAAATAGAGGATCACGCCGCGGCCCGAGGAAACCGCCTTTATCTCCTGATACACCCTGTTCATCATCTCCAGGAATTTAAGGGCCCTCAGTTTGTTTTCCGTGGCCTTTGCCCTCAGGAACCATTTCTTCCAGAATCCGTACACTCCGGGAAACGCCAGATAACAGAGCAGGGCAGCTATCAGAAACAGGATGAAAAAATATACCGGATAGAGGACACCCTCCCCGGAAAAACCTCTTATGAGAATGATCATGGTCACCAGGGCCGCCGTATCCATAAACCGGTCAAAGAGAACGATCACGGTACCCCTGAGCAGACTCCCCAGCTTTTCACCGTAACAGTACATCCTGAAAAACTCTCCCAGCTTAAAGGGCAGGACCACACTGACCGGAGTCACCTTGGCATAGATCTTCAGATATTCCGAAAAGCCAAGGCCGTTTCCATACAGCGCCAGATACAGGCGAAGCGCTTTTACGGCGTGGACCAGGAATACCGTCAGTACCATGAGGATGAGCTGAGATACGCTGTCTTGACCAAACAGCTCACCCGCGCCGCGGAATTCCCCTATAAAAAAGAACACAGATATCAGAAGCACCGTCCCGTTTATAAGATTGTACAATATCCTTTTTTTATTCATCTGATCCTTTTTTAACCATATCTTTCAAAGAAAAAAAAGCCGCCGGAAAAAGGAGGCCCATCAGGGCTCCCGCCGAGTCGATGAGCACATCCGTGATCTGGCCGGACCTTCCCGGCACAAACAGCTGGTGCAGCTCATCGCTGCCCGCATAGACGGCGGATATGATAAACGCAGTCAAAAAGGCCCGGCGCCGTCCTGCACGGCCGTCATAACAGGCAAAAAAAGCCAGGATCGCCAAAAGCGCATACTCGGACGCATGGGCAGTCTTCCTCACGCCGTGGTCTATATTCCGGGCGAACTCATGCTGTCTTTCTTCATCCAGTTCTTCAAAATCCGGAACCACGAGCCGGCCGATAAGCTCGCCCATATATTCGATGTCCTTGGTAGATCCATCCGACGGCTTTTGCGACATGGCAAAAATGCATCCCATCCATATCACCATCAGAACAAAAGCCGCTGTCCTGATCACTTTCATTACGTCATATTTCTCCCGCAGACATTTTACACTACCGTCCTTTATTTTACAAGATTTCGCAAGACAGCCCTTGATTACCTATTCACCTTGCGGTATAATAGGTAAATCAAAAACACGAAAGGAAGTGAATCAGATGATTTCCACTAAAGGAAGATACGCCCTGAGGGTCATGCTGGATCTGGCCCAGAACGGCGGCGACGGCTACACTCCGTTAAAGGACATCGCCGAGCGTCAGGAAATATCAAAAAAATATCTTGAGATAATCGTGAAGGATATGGTTTCGGGAGGACTGCTTAACGGAGCCAGCGGCAAAGGCGGCGGCTATAAGATGACCCGCAAGGCAGAAGATTATTCCGTGGGCGAGATCCTGGAACTGATGGAAGGGCCTCTCTCCTCCGTGGCCTGCCTGGCGGACAAGAACATCGATTGTCCCAAAAAGGACAAATGCCATACCCTGCCTATGTGGGAGGAGTATAACGAAATGATACATGACTTCTTTTACGGTAAAAAACTGAGTGATCTGTTATAAACGGATCACTCAGTTTTTAATTTGACTCTTTATCATTCCTGCTCTTCTTTTTCCAGTTCCTCAATATCGTTCACCGGAGCCTTAAGCCCGTCTATGACCACTTTGTTCTTTTGGGAATAATCCCAGAGCGCGGCGTGTATGGCCTCCTCCGCCAGGAGCGAACAGTGGACCTTCACGGGAGGCAGCCCTCCGAGAGCCTCCATCACCGCCCGGTTTGTCACCTCCATGGCATCGGTGACGCTCTTTCCCTTTACCAGCTCCGTGGCCATGGAGCTGGTGGCTATGGCAGCGCCGCAGCCAAAGGTCTTAAACTTTGCATCCCTCACCACCTGGTTTTCATCTATGTCAAGGTACATCCTCATGATGTCCCCGCACTTTGCATTTCCCACGGTTCCCACCCCGGAGGGATTCTCCATCTCACCCACATTCCTGGGATTCATGAAATGATCCATCACCTTTTCACTGTATTCCGTAACCTGACTCATTTATCCCCACCCTTTTCCTTTCTGACAAAGTCCTCATACAAAGGCGACATCTGACGAAGCCTTTCCACTATCTGTTTTAACGAATCCACCACATAGTCCGCTTCCTCCATCGTATTGTCCTTTGAAAGAGTCAGCCGCACCGAGCCATGGGCGATCTCATGGGGCAGGCCTATGGCCAGCAGCACATGGGAGGGATCCAGAGACCCGGAAGTACAGGCCGAACCGGAGGAAGCGCAGATCCCTTTCTGATCCAGCAGGATGAGCAGGGATTCCCCCTCCACAAAGCGGAAAGAAAAATTCATATTATTCGGCAGACGTTCTGTCCTGTCACCGTTAAACTTTACGTAAGGTATCTCCTCAAGGATACGCTCTGTCATATGATCCCGGAGAGTTCTTATATACGCACTGTTTTTTTTCATGTTTTCCCGGGCCATCTCCACCGCCTTCGCAAAGCCGATTATACCCGGAGCGTTTGTGGTCCCCGCTCTTTTGCCCCTTTCCTGGGCCCCGCCGTGGATCAGATTTGACAGCTTCACTCCCGAGCGCACATAAAGCAGGCCCACTCCCTTCGGCCCGCCAAGCTTGTGTGCGCTGGCTGAGAGCAGATCGATATTCATTTCGTCCACGTTAATGGGAAGATGCCCGAAGGCCTGAACCGCATCGGTATGAAAAAGGATCCCATGATCGTGAGCGATCTTACCTATCCCGGCCACAGGCTCCACCGTGCCGATCTCATTGTTTGCAAACATCACGGAAATAAGAACGGTGGAAGGCCTTATCGCAGCCTCCACAGCCTTAGGATCCACCAGACCGTTTTCATCCACGGGAAGATAAGTCACTTCAAAACCGTGCTTTTCCAGAAACTCACAGGTATGAAGCATGGCATGATGCTCTATGCCTGTGGTAATGATATGATCTCCCTTATCCCTAAGGGCATCCGCAACACCCTTTACCGCCCAGTTGTCAGACTCACTGCCTCCGGTGGTAAAATATATCTCATTTTCCTTCGCCCCGATAAAACCGGCAATGGTCTCCCTGGATGAGGCTACTTTCTTTGCGATCCTGCCCGCAAAAGAATAAGCGCTTGAGGGATTGGCATAATCCTCACTGAAATACGGCAGCATCTCCTTAAGGACCTCAGGCTCCACAGCGGTGGTTGCGGCGTTATCCATGTAAATTAATTTATCCAAAATATAACCCTCCTTCTGCAAGAGGCATTATATTCCCTTTTACCTACTATGTCAATAGGTTTATTTTTCTTCAATGATCTCTTTCAGTCGTTTTGCACACTCCTCTTTGCTCATTGACGTGTCTATTTTTCTGATCCGGCTGCAAAATACAGGCAATAACACTGCTATATTGGAAGCCTTTGTCAAAAGCACCCTCTTAAGCTCAGCCTCATCGGAAACATTATATCTGTTCTTCCTTCCCCTCTGACGGTTCCGCCTGACTGCTTCCCCTATATCGCAGTAAAAATATACCGCCTCATACTGCCAGGGGATCACAGGCAAACCTCCCTCACAGGCCGGAGCTTTCCCGTCATAAAACGCCGAGGAAACATGCTGGATCAGCCCTTCATCCAGAATGAAGCAAAGATCCGACTTCGAATATTTTTTAAGACGCCGGTACAAAGCCAGAACCTTTGATCTGTAGGACATGAGCTTTTTCCCGTCGCCCTTCATCAGCTCCATCAGCCTTTTTTCCCGCTCATCCAGAAGTCCCAGCCTTATGCGCAGGCCGCAGAGCCGTTTTGCAAGGGCCCACTGCCATTTTGACTTATGACACAGGTCATTCTGACTTTTGTATTTTCCGGCCGCCTCGGGGTAAGCTTCCCTGAAGGCCTTAAAGGCTGTGCTCTTGCCGCAGCCGGGCATGCCGCAAAGCTCTATCACTCTCATGCTTTTCCTCCGCGAAGGGACAGGGCCCCCTTTACCTTCTTTACACAGTCCCCAAAATTTTTCCTCTCAAATACAGCCGTGAAGACCGCCGTCACCGCCAGCACCACGGCAGAGCGCATCAGAGAAAGCACTATCCAGTCCTTATAATCGTTGTACGCATAATGTATCTGCATCGCCAGGGCACCGGAAAGCGCTATGTCCAGCGAAATGATCAACAGCTTCTTAAATACTACTGCCAAAGGTCTTTCTATCACATGACGGGAAATAAAAACAGCGTACTGCAGAGTCCTGAAGAGCATGGCCACCACCGTTCCCACGGCCACGCCGATCAGGCCGAAACGTATGACCAGCGCCACGGAGATCAGAATATTGATGACAGGCTCGGCAATGGCCCCGTTTCTGGTCTCCCTGAATTTACCCGCCGCATAGACCACCGTCTGATAAGGGATGCGGAAACACCATAAAAGTCCGGCCAGACACATGAACGCTCCGAAAAGAGGTCTTATATAATCCGCATCGTGAACTCCCTTCGTATACACGCTGACAAAGGGCACGATCAGTACCGCCGCACTGGTAAAGCAGAAGGCGGAAAAATAGAAAATGATAAATTCCAGTCTCTCCAGATTATTGAGGAGCGCTTTTTTCTCGCCCCGGGCTATCATATTCCCGAAAGCGGCCTCCATACCCTTTGAGCAGATATTTACCAGCTTCCTGACTCCCGTGATCACCATGGCATACACGGAATAGACAGACACCTCCTCCAGAACGGAAAAGATCGTCAGTATCACGATATCCGTGTTGCCGTGAACAAAATTAGCCATCTGATGGGCAAAGGAATCCCACCGCTGGCTTATGGCCACCATATTGGGAGTGGCGTGGGTATTAATGTGATACCTTTTCCTGACATAAAGGCTCAGCACAATGGGCTGGATCGTAAAGACAACGGCAGAGCCCAGCTTCACCATATGTATGCCAAAGCCCAGCTTTATCAGGACCACCGCCACCGCGGTACTTAAGATATTGGCTATTATACTGATAAAGGATGCGATATAAAGACGCTGATCAGCCTGGAGCAGCATCTGATAGGTAAACCCGAAGTAGTACTGGGCAAAGGTGCTCAGTGAAATGATCAGAAAAAGGGAAAAGGAAAAGCCCCAGGAGAAATCCTTTGAAATGGCTATGGGATACACTGCAGCAAAGCCCAGAAAGATAACGATAAAGATAGTGGTGACCTGTCTCATGAACTTTTCGGTGGCCATCACTATCCCGCTTATCCCCTCGGTGTCATTGTCCGAGAGCAGCTTGTACAGGGATGCCCTGGTCACCCCGCCGATACCGGATCTCAGAAGGGAGATATAGGTGACAAACTGGGTAATGGACGAAGTGATACCGTTGTATTTCGATCCGAAGGTCGATATGATCAGCCTCGGCAGTATCAGACTGCAGACGGTAAGTGTCAGCTCCAGCAAAAGCGACATTATTGAGTTGATGATTGCCTTCCTTGTTCTCATTTACACGGTCAGATATATTTCCAAAGGTTCTGCTTGATCAGGAGCACTTCCTCGTCAAAGGGCATGGTCGCATCGATATCAAGTATCTTTGCTCCCTGAAATTCCAGGGACATGAGCTCCCTGCGCTTGTTCTCATGGGCCTTGACGGTATGCTCGTTGACGGGGTCTCCTTTACGGGAAAGTCCCACCTCGGCGGGAATGCTCATGCGCACTATGAGATCGGGCTTTATGGTCTTTACTATGGACATAAGCTCCTTTTCCCGGCGCTCATAATAACGGGTGATGGGATTTGAACCCAGGACCTGAATATGCTTTTCTATCTTTGGTCCGTCATTGCGGTCATTTTTCTCGATCTGGGGAAATCTGTCACAGATACTGACCCCGCCGTTCATGCGGTATCTGTTCATCATCAGTATCTTCTTTCGGTTGTTTTTCTCCACATCGTATATGACGCTGAGCTTTAACAGACGCTTAATATATTTGAAAGGCGCTTTGAAAAAATAGATCCTCTTGGTGGATTTTCCGGAATTATCCCCCTTTTTCCTCACGCCTGCTTCGGCCTTTTTCATGACAGCCACATAAAAAGGCAGTTTCCCGTCACCCTCACCCATATAAAAACGCCGGCCCTCGATCTTGCTCTGTCTGATCCATTTGTCAATAAGGGCCACCATGGTACTCTTTCCGGCTCCGTCGATTCCCACGAAGGCTATCATGGCGCCGCCCTGGGCGGGTGCCTTGGCCACCGGGAAATATCCGCCGAAGTACTTGTTTATCTTCTTTCTTTTTATCTTTCCGAAATAATCCGAAACAGAAGAGGTGAAGGCTTTTAAGGGGCTCATCCTCCTGCAGGAGGAAAGCCTTTTTCTGACGATCCGGGACAGTCTTGCAAAATCCGCTGCACCGACGGTATCCTTAATTACGATACCGGCCGCTTCCTCCCCTTCTTTACCTAAGAGTTCAAGGGCAAACCCGGTAAGTTTTTTTGCATCCGCACGCGCCGTAAGGTCTTTTCTCTCATCCTCCATACCAAAGGGAAAAGGTGCCGTAAAAAGACGCTTCTTCACCACGGCCCTGACAGACAAAAGCAAAAGTTCCAGCTCAGGCGGCGAAATATATATCCCCTGAGCCTCATCCCTGATCCGCTCCTTAAGCAAAAGCTCACTCCAGGGTATGACGTAATCCTTGATCAGCCTCTTGCCCGTACAGAGCTGGCAGTGCAGATGCAGATGAAAGATCAGTCCGGTTTCCGGATCAAAGACCAGATAATTGTCCACCCCCGGATAATTCCCGAAATCAGGGTTATTATGACGCTTACCCCCCTTTTCGAAGATCACCCTTTCGGCATCGGAAAGCCTCAGCCTGTCTATAAGGACATCAAAATCAGCCTTGCCCTCAAAGCTTTTATCCAGGTTCTTATTGCTTTTAAAATGCAGATAAGCTATATCCTCTGCCTCAAAAGCAGCGAAAAGCTCTCTCATTATATTCATTCAGATCCCCTCCGGAATACGGTTCTACATCGACAAACCATACCAAATATTTCCGTCAGATGTCAAGATTCTGCCATGAAAAATTATACTACAAACAGTATGTCAATCGTGTTAAAATATAAAGCATGTTCAAGACAAGAGAAGATAAAATATACGCGGCCGTACTGGCCTTTATTGCCCTCATCCTGCTGGTCAGATGCTTTTTCGGCTTTCAGCAGTCAGATGAAAGCTTTTATATGTCCCTGGTCCACCGGCTGTATCTGGGAGATAAGCTGGTGAGCGACGAATGGCACCCCACCCAGTTCTACAGCGTGATACTCCTGCCATTTTACCATATCCGGCGCCTCCTTGTAAAAGACGCCGACGGACTCATTTTGTATTTCAGGATCCTTATGACCGGCCTGTCCGTCTTTACCGGCTTCTTTGCATACCGGTCCATGAGAAAGCTGGGAACAAATTCATTCCTCAGCTTTTCCGCGGCTTTTACGGTAATGGTCTTCTGCAAATCAAATATCCTGGGCCCCAGTTACAACAATCTGTGCGTCTGTTTTCTCACCCTTGCACTGTTCATCATGACCGCCGGGGACTATAAAGAAAAAAAGAGCCGGCAGTTACTTGCCGGTTTTCTGGTATCCCTTTCGGTATTGTGCATGCCCTACATGGGCATCAGTGTTATACTCTACTGTCTGGTTTCGTTTATCTTCGCTGTCAGGAAAAAAGAACCCTCCATACTGTATTTCATCTGCGGGATCGTGGCCACGGCTCTTATCTACGTCATAACTGCCTTCAGGCTTAATGATATTCCCGGCATCATGACCGGCTTTGAATACATATTCAAGGATCCCGAGCACAAAAAAGGCTTCATGCACGCCTTCAACAATACCCTTGATTCCTTTAAATCCTTTAACAACATCTACGTACTGACAGTATTTCTCTGCCTGTGTGCGGTACTGTTGATCCTGGCTCTCATCAAAAGACAGACAGCGTCAAAGCTGCTCTTTAACAGATGGCTGCCGCTTCTGACCGTTCCCGCACTGATCCTGGCATTTTACAAGGGCTTCCGCAACCCCGGCTATCCTGCCATAGCCCTCTGTGTCTGGAGCCTGCCCATACTCATCCTCTACTTTACCGCAGCCGGCGGACAGGAGCTGTTAAGACCGCAGACCGCTCTCTTCTTATACTTCGGGTTTTCCCTGGTCCTGTGCTTTGCGGGGGGGAGCGACACCAGACTGAACGGGACCACCAACGGCTTCACCATCATGGCCCTGGGAGTCTTCCTGGCCTTCGGCTCTGTCTATTCACAAAAGAGCGCGGAAAAAAGAGAAAAGCTGCCTGCTCTATGTATCATCATCCTCCTGTCCCTCATGCTGACCCAGAGGATAGTGATAGTGGTCAGGGACGCCGACCTTATCAAACTGAACTGCCGGATAAGCAACGGGCCCGCTGCGGGACTTTTCACCACAAAAGAGCACTGCGAACAATATGAGCAGGTGCTTAGTCTGGTGGAAGGACTGAACCGCGACTATAAGGGGAAAACCGTATTTTACACAAAGATCCTGCCCTGGGCATACACCTGCGGCGACTTAAGATACGGAGCTCCCACCTCCTGGCGCCTGAAACTGTCGGATCCTTTGCTGCTGAGCTATTATGAGCTGCACCCCGACAGGATACCGGACCTGGTGGTGATCTTAAGGGAAGACATCGGCTCCTTCGAGAAATGCAGCTTTAACAGAAAAAAGGGGAGCGCCGATCCGAACAAAAATTCCCTGAAAGGCGATTTCTGGGAATATCTGAACGCAGGCGGATATGAGATCATAGAAACGGATGTGGCGACGATGTATGTCAGATGACCCCCTTGGGGCCTATGCCGAAAAGGTCCGTCTATTCCTCCACCTTTCTGATAAACAGCTCATGAGTTCCGTCACCGTTATCCACAAAATCCAGGATCTCATGACCCTCCTCTTTTATGCTGCGGGGCACATTCTCCGCAGGCTCACCGTCATTTAAATGAACCTGAAGCACCTGCCCGTCATCCAGTTCCTCCAGAGCCACCTTTGTCTTGACAAAAGTGATGGGGCACGTCACATCCGTGATATCTATCCTGTCATCTACATTATACTCTGCCATTACAGATCCTCCAAAATCAATAAATCCTCTTTTCTGACCTCCCTGTTTCCCTCCGGACCTTCTATATGAAACGCGTTCAGGACCGGATTCCCCTCCTCGGCCAGAGACAGTATGAGATAGCTGGCCCTGCTGTCGTTTGCCAGCCGCTTATCCTCCTCCGACGGCCGGGAGGGAGATTCAGGATGGGAATGCCAGTTTCCCAAAGGCTTGAGGCCTTCGATCCTCATGTCCTTCACTGCAGAAAGCTGTTCCCTGGGGTCGATGGAAAAATGTTCGTTCGTGTGATCCACGTTCGTTAACAGATAAACCTTCTTTATTTCTCTGACTCCATCCTCTTCCGACCCCGCGATCAGTCCGCAGGCCTCATCGGGCCTTTGGGATATGGCATATTTGTAAATCTTATCAAAATCGCTTTTTCTAATGGTGATCTTCATTATGACTTCTTTCCGCTTTCTTTATGGAAGCTGTCTTTCCTAATGCTTCAACTCACATGCAGGCTGTTCATAATCGATAAGCTGTGTGATGGTCGGTTCATCCGAACATACGGCACAGCCCTTGCCTCTGGGTGGAAGCTTTATCTTGTGGAATTCCATCTTCAACGCATCATAAGTCAACAGATAACCGGTCAGCAGCTCTCCCACTCCGGTAATATATTTCACGGCCTCCATAGCCTGCAGAGAGCCGATCACGCCGCCCATGGCTCCGATGACTCCCGCCTGCTTACAGGTGGGAACGGCATCCTTCGGGGGCGGATTTTTGAATATGCATCTGTAGCAAGGACTCTCTCCCGGGATGATGGTGGTAAGCTGTCCCTTAAACCTGATGATACCGGCGTGGGAAAGAGGTTTCTTAGCCATGACGCAGGCATCGTTGATCAGAAATTTTGCCGGGAAATTATCCGTTCCGTCCAGGATAAAATCATAATCCTTTATCATATCCATGATATTGTAACTGCTGACAAAATCATAATAAGTGTTCACAGTCACATCAGGATTTATGGCGCGCATTGTCTCAGCTGCAGATTCCACCTTTTTCTTGCCTATGTCGTTGGTAGTATGTATCACCTGTCTCTGCAGATTGGACAGATCCACCACATCGGCGTCCGCGATACCGATGGTACCCACACCTGCCGCAGCCAGATATAAAGCCGCCGGAGCGCCCAGGCCGCCTGCGCCTATGATAAGCACCTTCGCATTCAGCAGCTTCTTCTGGCCCTTGGCACCTATCTCCTTTAAAATGATATGTCTGGAGTAACGTTCCAGCTGTTCATTGCTAAAAGCCATTAACGTCCACCTCCCATGAAGTATAAAAACTCCACCTCATCGCCTTCTTTCAGAACATGGGTCTCAAAGCTTCCGGACTCGATAAATTCCTCATTTATCGAAACAGTCACATACTGGGGAGTCTCCACATTTTCCTGTTCAATGAGCGCTGCGACCGTAAGGCCGTCCGCCACTTCCTTTTTTTCTCCTGCTACAGTGATATTCATAACTCATTCTCTCCTTTTCTTTTTCGGATCCTTCAGGCAAAGGTCTTCAGTACCTTGACCAGTGCATCCACATCATCCGGCGAATTATAAAGCGCCAGTGTGGGCCTGACAGATCCCTCATATCCGAAATGTCTGAGCACAGGCTGGGCGCAATGATGTCCCGTCCGCACAGCGATGCCGTATGCATCAAGACGCTTTCCCACTTCCTCATCGGAATACCCGTCCAGCTTAAAGGAAAGCACCGACGCCTTGTTAAGAGCCGTGCCGATGAGCGTCAGTCCGGGTATCCTCTTCATCTCCTGCATCGCATACTGCAAAAGCTCATGCTCCCATCTGTATACACAGGGCATTCCGATGTCCGTCAGGTAAGAAAGAGCCGCACCCAGTCCCACAGCATCCGCTATGCTTCCGGTTCCCGCCTCAAACTTGTTGGGCAGACCATTGTAGATGGTCCTCTCAAAAGTCACATCGGCGATCATGTTTCCTCCGCCGTGATAAGGCTCGGCCGCCTCCAGAAGTTCTTTCTTGCCATAGACCACTCCGATACCGGTGGGCGCAAAGATCTTGTGCCCCGAAAAGACGAAGAAATCAGCATCAAGGGCAGATACATTCACCGGTATATGAGCCACCGACTGGGCACCGTCTATGAGGATCCTGACTCCGTGCCTGTGGGCGATCGCGATCAGCTCCTCCACCGGCGTCACAGTCCCCAGCACATTTGATACATGGGTCACAGCCACAAATTTAGTCTGCTTTGTGAACAGCTTCTCATATTCGGACATAATAAGCTGACCGGTCTCATCACAGGGTATCACCTTGATGACAGCTCCCGTCTTCTGGGCTATCAGCTGCCAGGGAACTATGTTGGCATGGTGCTCCAGGATAGATACTATGATCTCATCTCCGGGCTGCAGCTGAGGCTTTACATATGCATTTGCCACCAGATTGATCGCCTCGGTGGTTCCTCTTACAAAGATTATCTCTTCGGAAGAAGGGGCTCCAATAAAATCCCTGACGATATCCCTGGCCTCTTCATAGGCATCCGTAGATCTGGCCGCCAGAGTATGCGCTCCCCTGTGGACATTGGAGTTCTCATGCTCAAAATAATATGTAAGCCTGTCTATCACCTGCCGGGGTCTCTGGGTCGTGGCGCCGTTATCAAGCCATACCAGCGGATTTCCGTTTATACGCTCGGACAAAATAGGGAAATCATCCCTGATCTGTGCCAGGGTCTTGCTTCCGATACGGATGCTGTCGTTTCTCGAGGTTCCTCTTTCAGCCTTTTTTCCGTCTCCCACCACGTCCCCTTCACGGATGGAGGTAGGTACATCGATCCTCCGGTCATACTCCTCAGCCTCGGTTTTCGACTGCACCTTCGGAGCATAGGATGTGGTCGCAGACGCTGCGACGGGCGCACCAAAGGGATGCTCCCAGTCAAATGTACTGTCGCTCTCACCGACGGCTGCCGTCTGCGCCTGTGATACTCCGGCACTTTCGGATGCACTCTGAGGGCTCACTCCGGGAGTCACCAGCCCGGGAACGGCAAGATCCGGAAACATCTCATTCGCAAGGGCAGTCAATTCAGCTGCGCTGGGAAGCCCCAAAGCTTCTTCCTTTACGGCATACTGATCAATCGTAGTCATAGTATTCACCCACTTCCACATCCTCGAGTACGGCTATTGCGTCGTCTGCCAGAATGGCTGCAGAGCAGTATAATGAAAGCAGATATGAAGCGACTCCCTTGTCATCGATACCACGGAATCTCACGGACAGACCTCTCGAATGCTCATTCTTAAGACCTGCCTGGAACAGACCGATGACACCGCGCTTTGCCTCTCCTGTACGGATGAGGAGAATGTTTGTCTTTCCGCTCTGCGAAGTGGGATTCTTAAGTCCGTCCACCAGAAGCTTATCCGTAGGGATAATGGGTATCCCTCTCCATGTAAGGAAATTTCCGCCTGCGATATTTACCACTACCGGCGGCACTCCTCTCTTCGTGCATTCCCTCTCAAATGCAGCGATGGCCCTGGGATGTGCCAGGAAGAAGGAAGGCTCCTTCCACACCTTGGTGATGAGCTCATCCAGATCATCAGGAGTAGGGGCACCGTTTCTCGTCTGGATCCTCTGGGAATCTGCCACATTCTTCAAAAGACCATAGTCATCATTGTTGATGAGCTGGCTCTCCTGACGCTCGCGAAGTGACTCTATGGCAAGTCCCAGCTGCTCCTGAACCTGATCGTAGGGAGCGCTGTAAACATCTTCGATAGCAGTGTTTACATTAATGATAGTCGAAATGGAATTGAGACGATACTCCCTGGGTTCGGTTTCATACTCCACAAAACCATCGGGAATTATATCGCTCTTCTTTGTCTGTGAGCACAGTACATCAAGGGGGGTCTCACCCTCTACTACCTTATTCACACGAAAGATTCCTGTCTCCAGACCCTTAAACTCCAGGAATTTTGTCAGCCACTTGGGTGTCAGTGCACCAAACTGAGGCTTAGTCTTGGTGACGTTCGCCAGATTATACGCCGCGTTCGCACCCAGGGCATTGATCCCCTCCACCTTCTTTTCAACTTCTTTAGCCATCTGTTTTGTCCTCCTTATGAAAAATATCTATAATATACTCTTTCGAGTTATATCCATTACAAACCTCCGCCTTCATTGGAGAAGATGATATCCTTCATGGCATCCATTCCGCCCTTAAGGTTGTACATGGGGCCCTTATATCCGGCTTCGCGAAGCGTGTTTATAGCCAGAATGCTCCTTTGTCCCGACTTGCATATGAATACGGTATCTATCTCCGGATCCAGTTCCTTCTGCCGTCTTGCCAGCTGTCCTATGGGGATCACCAGCGCATTGGGGAATCTCACGATTATCCTCTCATGGGGTTCTCTCACATCGACAATGGTCACCGGCTCCTCTTTTTCTATGCGGTGTGCCAGTTCCTCGGGGGTCAGTCCTTCTACCGGTTCCTCTGTCTCCTCTTCCTTAAGACCACAGAACTCCTCGTAATCCAGATCTTCAAGCCGGGTTATGGTCGGTACCCTGCCGCATATGGGGCAAGCCTCATCCTTTTTCACATTCAACAGATCAGATCTGATACCGAAGGTATCTACCCTGAGCAGCTTTCCCGTCAGAGTCTCACCTGCGCCTATGATCAGCTTCAGTGCTTCATTGGCCTGTATGCTTCCTATGATCCCGCCAAGAGGACTTATGGTACCGCCCTCGGCACAGGTAGGCACCAGACCGGGCTTGGGAGGCGCGGGATACAAACACCTGAGACACGGCGCATCCTTGTATGCCAATACGCTCACCTGTCCCTCAAACTGATAGATCGACGCAAAAACATAAGGTATACCCGACAACACGCAGGCGTCATTCACCAGATATCTTGTCGGATAATTTTCCGAGCAGTCTATCACCAGATCGGAATCTTCGATCAGCGAAAGGGCATTTTCCGCTGTCAGCTGCTGATTTTCAGCGATCACCTCTGTATTTCTGTCTATATTCCTGACCTTGTCTCTGGCAGAAGCCGTCTTGGGCCTCTTCAGATCACGGGCCGTATGGAGCACCTGGCTCTGCAGATTCTCAGGAACCACTTCGCTGCCGTCGATTATCCTGATCGTTCCCACTCCGGCAGCTGCCAGATACTGGATCACAGGCGATCCCAAAGTTCCTGCACCGACGACGGTAACCCTTGCAGCCTTTATCCTTTTCTGCCCCTTCACACCGATCTCACGGAGAAGAAGATGCTTGTTGAATCTCTCTATGTCCTTATCATCCAGCTTTATTTCCTTTACCCGCTCATCGGATATGAGCTTGTCCTCCGGCGCACCTCCCGCCACAAAGGGAAGGAGAAGTATCTGCGCAGCCTCCCTGAGGGATTCATTGTGATGAGATTCATCCGTCATATCCTCCCCATCCGCAAAGATCCTAATGAAGCTTCGCAGCTTTCCGTTTTCATCATAAAATCCCTTTTTTGCATCCGGATATTCATCCGTAAGAGCCTTTAAGACTTCACCTACGGTATGAGCATTTACATCCGTCTGCGTACTCCGGTTAAAAAATGATCTCAATGTGGCTGATATTATCACTTTCATATTAAAAATCTCCCCGATCAAATGATTTTTGGTATTTCCGCAGCCTTTGTATCCAAACTGTCTTTTATCCAGACCCGGATATCGGTACATTTACCCTTACAAAGCTCCGGTATCATATACAAAAGGCCCGGTATCATTCCCGATTCATCTGCCTTTGACAGAACCGCCGGTACATCCGGATGGGAATGTACAAAGCCGACTATTTCAAGGCCATTTTGCCTGTACTTGCTTTCACATTCATACAGCTCCATGGAATCTATCACAAAATGACGGTTCCTGTCCTCATTTTCACAGCCGTTATGCAAAGGAACATACTCGGATATAACGGTCATCCCACCTTCATCAGATGATCTTCCGAAAAGTATCCCGCAGCATTCCATGGGATATTCCCTGCTTGCCTGATCCTCTATATTCTGCTGCAGATCATCCTTCAGGCAAATGTTCTTCCATTTTATTTTCATCATCTGCTGTTCCTGATAGCATTGACAAAATCTTCCGTCAGATCATCCTTATCCTCTATTCCTACACTCACGCGGATGGTATCGTCATAAACTCCCGCCGCCTCAGTCTCTTCCTTGTCAGAGTGCATATAAAGTGTCGATGCCGGATGTATCACCAGAGTCCTCACATCTCCTATATTGCTGGCGATCAAAGCGTATTTCAGTGAATCGATGATCTTAAACGCTCTCTCCTTACTTCCGGCCCTGAAGGTCAGTATCCCGCCTCCGTAGCCTCTAAGCTGCTTTTCCACATATTCGTGATAAGGATGGGATGCAAGCGTCAGATAATTAACTTCCACGTCTTCCCCATCCAGGGCATGGGCCAGAGCATCTGCATTTTCGCATATCCTTTCCATACGAAGTCCCAAAGTATCCGCCCCTATATATGAAAGAAAGGCGTTCATCGGTGCCATACAGCATCCCAGATTCTCCCACAGGTCAGTCCTGAGACGGATCATAAAGGCATGTTTTCCGTATTTTTTGAATTCGGAAAGAGCAGTATGCTTTTCAAAATCCCAGAGGAAGCTCCCGCCGTCCACAATGATACCGCCGATGGAATTACCGCCTCCGTTGATATACTTCGAAGTCGAATGGATCACTATATCGGCGCCGAAAGACAGGGGTCTTACTATATAGGGAGTGGCCGTCGTGGAATCCACTATCAGCGGTACCCCCGCTTCATGAGCTGCCAAAGCAGCCTGCTCCAGATCCATCACGTTCAATGACGGATTACTGATCACCTCCCCAAATACAGCCCTCGTTTTTTCATTCACCAGGCTCTTAATGGTTTCCCCATCCAGAACATCCGCGAATCTGGTGACTATACCCAGTTTATCCAGATCATGCAGCAGATCGATGGTCCCTCCGTACAGGCCACGCCCTGCTATGATCTCATCACCGCTCTTACAGACTGCCAGAAGGACTGATGATATGGCAGCCATGCCGCTGCTGGTACATACCGCTCCCGCGCCGCCTTCCAGGATGTTGATCTTCTGTTCAAAAGCCGAAAGCGTAGGATTTCCGATGCGTGTGTAAGCATAACCCATACTCTTATGCGAAAAGACCCGCTCCAGTTCCTCCATGCTCTCATACCCGAAGGCAGTCACCTGGGAAACGGGAGGCAGGATCTCCCTCTGGGCGAATCCGCCGGAATGGCCTGTATGTAATATCCTCGTGTTAAATCCGCAATCCCTGTTCATCTGTCCTACCAATGTTTCTAAAGAATGTTTATCTGAAAATATATCGTAATTCACCTACTGTGTCAATAGGTTTTAAATAATTATTTGACGTAAGCCTACTTTACGGGCATTCAAAACACATGATATAATTTTTCAAAGGAAAATTCGGATCTGTACCGGCAGTTTCAAAAGGATCTTCCGGAAGGAAATATCAGAATATGGGCATTATCAAAGCAGCCATGTCATCCGTAAGCTCGGTGGCATCGGATCAATGGAAAGAATTCTTCATATGTAATTCCATCCCGAATGAACTGGTCATGATACGCGGGGTGAGAAGTGCGTCACAGTCTTCGGCAAATAAAGGCAGCGACGATACCATCACCGACGGCTCCGTGATCGCTGTTGCCGACGGCCAGTGGGCCATAGTGGTGAGCAGCGGTAAAGTGATCAGCATATTCAAAGAGCCGGGGGAGCACGTCTTTGCAAGCGGCCTTTCACCCAGCTTATTAAACGGTTCATCCATAAAGTCCTTCGGCAGCGAGATCGGCCGCAGGATCGCCTTCGGCGGAGACATCCCCGCCAGGGTCCAGCGGGTATACTACCTAAATACAAAAGAGATTACGGGAAATGAATTCGAAAATAAAAAGGGGATCCCCTTCAGGATACAGGATGAGAGAAGCGGTATAGATATAGACTGCACGCTCACTGTGTCCGGCCTGTATTCATTCAGGATCTTCGATCCCGAGATCATCTACAGAAAAATGATCGGTAATGTAAAACAGGTCTACACAGTGAGCTATCTTAAATCCGTGGTGGATCCGGAGGTGAATAACGCGATAACACAGGCACTGGGGGATGCAGGCAACGCTCCCGGCGAAAAGTACAGGCCCTCCGCCCTGCCCTCCCTCCTTCCGGATTTAGCAGATAAGATCCGGGATCAGGCCAACGAGAGGCTCAGG
>JAEEZH010000193.1 GCA_016288495.1 Lachnospiraceae bacterium | reverse complement strand
TGCAGAGGCTTTTCTTGTATTTTTGAAAAAAAATATATACAAGATTTAGATATTGTGTTACAATGTGAAAGATTTTGGGTTACATAAAGAGTTGCCAAAGTATTATTCGGGAGGTTAAGATGATCAGGCTTTCAGAACTTAAAAAGCAGGCGGGCCGCGTGCTTGCCACAGTACTGGCTGCTTCCATGATACTTTCCACAGACGTGACTGCCGTGCTGGCGGCACAGGATGCGGAGGAAGTTATGTCACAGGAAACGGTCGATGTATCTCATGCGGAGGATGAGATAGCGGAAGACACACAGGAGGAAGAGGCATTTGAATCGGACGGGGCCGCAGAGCAGAGTACTGATGCTTTTGAAGCCAGATATAATCTGATCGACGATGCGTCCGAGATCGAAGATATGAGGGATGAAAAGAGCGAGGAAGTAAGCGCTCTTGAAGAGGAGGTTACCGACGAGCAGGGTGATCTGACCGGGGCTGAAGAGACTGCCGAGGGAGATACGCCCAGCGGAAATACCGTGAGCGGAGGGAGCGTGACTGTATCGTCGCCTTCGGTGCCTTCGTTAAATGATACTTTCAAGCATAATTCATTCATCGCACCTGCAAATTTTAAAGCAACACTGACGAAGCAGTCCAGGGTAAAGCTCACCTGGAAAAAGGTAAAGAAAGCCACGAGTTATCGCATCTATCGTATGAAAGCGGACGGAAGCATAGATTCCTCCACTCCCATATATGATGATAAAAAGCCCTCGTTCATCGATGCATCGGCCGATGTGAGCGCTGAGACTTACGCATACGCCATAATGGCATACGGAGTTGACGCCTCCGGTGAGGAAGGCTGCGGCGACATAGCCTATACTGTTGCGACACCCATTATCACTGATGTCAAGAGGACCACTAAGGACGATAACCTTATCGCCTTTGACGTGAAGTATACACAGATCAAGGGAGCTACCGGCTATGAGATATACAGAGCCAGTTCAAAGAAGGGAATGCCTGTTCTTGTCAAGACGGCAAAATCTCTTTCGGCAAACGACCTTGAGGTTTATACCGGCGGCGGTAAGATAAAGTCAAAGAACGGTGCAAATGTCTATGTGGAAACAGCCCTGGACGGAGACGATCCCGATTACCCCGTGGTCGCTTCAAAGTTCTATTACTATTCAGTGAAGGCTCTCTTCACTCCGGCGGGAATGGAACAGATATCTTCCGATGCTTCGGTACTGGCCCAGGGCAGGATAACCTCCAGGGCTCCGAAGAACCTTACGGTATCGGCAAATTCCGGTACCACACTCTACCTGACCTGGGAGGATATGGAGCAGGCGGTTGACCGCGACGGAAACAAGCTGATAAGCGCCGGTGATTACTATCAGATATACATGGCTCAGAACAACGGTAAGTTCAAGCCCTTCGCAAAGATAAAGGCAAACAGCAATAAGCTTGACTCCATCAGGACTGAAGGAGAAGAGACTGAGCTGTATCTTTCCGAGGACGAGGCAAAGGAGCTCGGGATCGGAACGGCTGCCGGAATGTATAAGGTTAAAGACGTTTATTATAAGGTGGGCTATGAGATAGAGGATCTCAAGCCCATGCAGACCTACACCTTCCAGGTGTCGGTGCTTAAAAACAAGGTGGAGGGTTCAAAGTCTGATGAGGCTTCAGCATTTACAGACCTCACGGATATCATAAACTTCAAGATAAAGGACACCGACCTGAACACCGCCACTCTTCAGTGGGATGAGGTGGAAGGCGCCACCGGATATAATGTATACTACGGCGAGATAAGCGAGACCCAGTACAAAAATGCAGATCAGGAGTCACTCAGGAAGGTAAGCTTTAACAAGCCCACAAAGGTGGTTGTGACCCCGGATAAGGACGGCGTCTGCACGTATATAAAAACAAAGCTCGCAAAGCATACCTGCTACGCCTTCTATGTGGAGCCCTGCTATAATAAGAAGGAGCATGATTCAAAGGCGAACAGGGTTTACCTTGCGGCGAAGACCAGGATCCAGGCTCCGGACGTGACCGTAAAACAGAATACCTATAATGCCGAGAATAATACGCTCAAGCTCACCTGGCCGAAGATTGCCAAGGCGACAGGCTATCGAATAAGATATATAATCGGAACAAATAACTTAAACGACCTTGACGCATCCACGAACTGGGGATATGCGGAGACCAAGGGCAAGAACACCACGTCCCTTGACATTAAGGGAGTAAAGATGGGACAGCCCGTAGCTATCAGGATCACCACCCTGTGTACCACGGGAGGTCTTTCGGAATATGATGACGATGCAATAGGTAATTCCTATGAGGAGATCGAGTACGCATGCCCGAAGACGCCTGAGGTTACCGATACCTTCTTCTGGATGGCAAACAAGGGCGCCGATCTGAGGCTCAAGCATAACACCGCGGCCCCCACCAATTCTGTCAGGGGCTATCAGATCTGGCGCTCCGATAAGGAGAAAAAGGGATATAAGCTGGTTGCTGAGTTTACGAACGCTGATCTCCAGTATAAGGACGACATCTACTTAAAGGACGGTAAGATGGCGTACTACAGGATATATGACTTTATCCAGGGGACCGAGAATGCGGGCTCAGACCCCACCTGGAAGGCTGTGAGCCGTGATTACGTACAGACAAAGTTCTGTAATTCCACTTCCGTAGCCGATCCGGACATAAATGTAAAGGTAAATGAGACTAAGGAATTTACCCTGAACATAAAGCCTGCCAAGGCTACGGTCAAGCAGGTGGCAACCTGGATGGTTTCCGATGATAAGACAGACAGCTTTTCAAAGGGTGAGACAAAGAACGATTACATAAAGATAACTACTACTGCCGATAACAAAAAGAGCACTGAGGACTATTACTCGCCCACCATAAAGATCACGGGCAAGAAGAAGGGTAAGTGCTACATCTATGCGGAGCTTACAAACGGACTTGCGGTCACCATAAGGGTGAACATCACCGAGGGCGATGAATCATCTTCAAGTAAGGATGACGACGGCAAGGACGGAAAGGGCATCATAATAGTACTCGATCCCGGACACGGCGGAAGCGACGGAGGCTGCGCATACGGAAACCTCAAGGAGAAGGATCTGAATCTCACCATCTCCAAGAAGACCAAGAAGTACCTCGAGGATGCGGGCTTCACCGTATATATGACCAGGTCATCCGATAAGTATGTCGAGCTTGAGGACAGGGTAAAGTTTGCGAAGGATAAGAAAGCTACTGCGATCATTTCCCAGCATATAAATTCCGGTTCCGGAAAGGGCGTTGAGTGTTACTACTCCGTTGATGGAAACGGTAAGAGCCTTGCCTCAAAGATGTGTTCAAATACCGCATCGGCTACGGGAATGAACAACCGTGGTGCAAAGAACAAGGAGAGCAACTCCAATCCGGGAAAGGATTACTACGCCATCATCAGATATGCAAGGTCAAGCTCTGACGGCGGAGCCATAACCGGATTGATCATGGAGAACGGATTCATTCAAAAGGATTACGATTATCTGGACAGTGACGATGAGCTTGCCGATATAGCAAAAGCAAACGCCAAGGCGATAATCAACTACTACGGTGATTAAAACAAGCTGTGAAGGCAGGGGGAGTGATCCCCCTGTTTTCGATTTAAGGAAGGCTGTTATGAATTTTTATGGAATAAAAAAGATCGCGGGGATCATCCTCATATCCGGGACAGCTTTGATGCTGACCTCCTGTCTGCGGGTAAGGGTTTCTAATGATAATAAATATGAGCCCGTGGCCCAGATTTCGCAGACGGACGCCGATTCCCTTTTAGAGGAGGCGTTACCGGCAGATGGATTTGAGTTCAGATACAGACAGATAAAAAATATTGACGCAGGCACCTACTATATATATGATATTGCTGAGGATAAAGTAAAAATGGATCAGCAGCTTGCTGTCAACAGTGTATCCGGTGAGATCATGGTATACGATCCGGAAACGGACGAACTTTCCGATTTT
>JAEEZH010000192.1 GCA_016288495.1 Lachnospiraceae bacterium | reverse complement strand
CAACAAGACCGGCTATGTTCTTCTTTTGTAAGTACTGTCTTCGCTTCATATGACACCTCCTGAATGTTTTTCTTCTCTTCGCTGTAAACAACAAATGATGCTGATCTTCACTCACCTGTCTGATCATATATTCGCAGACCGTTTTCAAAAAATTGGGGTATCATAAAAAATTTTTATCGGGAGGTAACGGCGGCTTTTCCTTTCCCTCTTCTCCGTCAGGAGGGGGTGTGGGCTGTCCGTTTTCATCCAGGGGAGCCTCAGGCGGCGGAGGCGGTACATCACCCGCATCTACCAGAAGATCGTGTATATGATCATGCTTTCTCTCTCTTATGGCATCATCCATTTTCGGTCCGAAATCCCGGTCTTCCGGTCTGAATCCCTTTATCTTTCTTATCTCTTCAAACCGGCCGGCGCTGATGCCGTGCTCCCTGGCTCTGTGATGCTCCTTAAGGTCAGAACCGTTTATTATCATGGTAAACTTATCGTCCTCAGGATGCTGTAACGCCCTGTCTACTTCGTCATGTATTCTCTCACGGCGTCTTTCATCATTCGAGCTGATATTTACCAGATAATATGTGTCCTCTTTTCCACGGTAGCCATGCTCGGCCATTAATCTGTCAGTACGGTCCAGCATATCCGAAAGAGGGGCATTGGGCCTGAAATCCCTCATGAGCTCATCCCTTATCTGTCTGCCCTCATCATTTATCGCATTGACCGAAACCACACGGTTCAGACGGTTCAGGTAAAATTCAAGGGAAGGGTCGGCATCCAGGGAAACATAGGAACAGGCCGGCACAGTAAGGTAAAACCCTGTGGACAAAAGCAGGATTATGACCGCAGCTGCCGCGCTCATCCTTCGAAACACAGCGCTGTATAAGATCCTTGGCAGATCGGATACCATCACCTCATCCCCCACCTTACACTCTTTCTTTATTTTTCTGAAGGATCCGTCTTCACACAGCACGGCTGCGTAGTGATCTTTGATTTCCATTACTACGGCTTTTTTCATATCAGAACCTCAACTACATTGACAATCAATTTACTCAAATTGACAGTAAATTAAGAATGCTGACCACGACAGGCGGTATACCGGGGTTAGGCGGATCAACAGATCTCCCATCTTTTCCGTTTTTTATATCCCTCATGTACTCAGACAGCAGCGGATAATCCCCGCCCAGTATGATCCCCGCCGTTATTATATATTTTCGATGACGTTCCAGGATTTTTCGGGGTAGGGCTGTATTTTTTTCTATCTCTGCTATGGGCAGCATTTTTGACGACAGCATTTTTGAATACAGTTCTTTGTTCCCCAACAGGCATCTCACCGCCTCGCCACAGGCTTTTTTTGTTTTCGCAGCCTTCGGAGAGCATTCGGTCAGATCAAAAAAGGAAAAGGAAAAACCGTCAAGCACAGCCTTTAGCGCTTCTATTTCATCCTTGACAGTGATCGCTGACGATGCATCAGACGGCACTTCCCGCGACATCTGCGACACCTTCGTCTTCACCTGCCGCTCCAGGGCTTTTGACCCGGGATCATCTTCATCCTGCGTATCCATATCAGACATGTCAAAAGCAATTTCTTTGTCATATCTGCCCTCAACCCGCAAGTGGTCTATGACCCGCCTTCTGATTATAAGCGAAGAAAAAGAAGCAAAGCTGCCCTTATCTTCATCGTAGGCATCTATTGCTTCATTAAATGCGATCAAGGCTATGGACCAGACATCATCACTTTTCGTGACGAAGCGTCCCACAGCCTTGTAAGCACATGCGAGAATGAACTTCTCATTTTCTTCTATAAAAATATTTCTGTATTCGGGATCCGTTTTTGCCCGGTTTATATTATCAAAAGTAACCATAACCATCGCTGTTTCTAAAAGATCAACAGACTTAATATGATTTCTTACCAAGGGGTTTAACAGGTCCGGGAGCCACGCCGCGCCCTGCACCGGCCGTTACATATCCGTCCTCATCTATGCTCACGTCATAAGAAAGGGACGTCATTGCACCAAGCAGCCTGTCGTACTCACTGCTGCCCTTTTCATACATGGTAGTGTGACAGCTTTTCTGCACACAGGGAATGAATCTGACCGATACTATCTTTTTATCCTCGGCCACTGCCTGCAGTACCCCGGAATCCAGATCCTTGGAACTGAACCAGAAATTGCCCAGACTGTACAGCACAGGAACTCCGTCCACGTATTCAAAACCCTGAAGGCAGTGGGAATGCATCCCCACTATGAGATCCGCCCCGGCAGCTGCATATTTTTGCGCCAGCTCCCTCTGGGATGCGTCTATATCATATGTGTTCTCGGATCCCCAATGGACAAAGACCACCGTCAGATCGGCATTGTCTTCAGCTTTTCGGATCACCCCCAGAAACCTTTCCGGATCCAGTGTCCTCAGCACGCCGGGAGTGGTTTCCGTCGCCTCTTTTGTATCCGGAGGGAGGCTTCTTTCTATCTGTGTGGCTGCCACATATGCTATCTTCATGCCGCCTGCTATAAAGTATACGGGAGAACAGGCCTCGTCTATATTTCTGCCCGCGCCCGCATAAGGGATATCCGCACCCTCAAGAGTATCAAAGGTATCCATCAGCGCATCCGGACCGTGATCGTATGCATGATTGTTTGCCAGGCCGACTATATCAGCCCCCATTTTTGTCAGGTTTTCCACCATCACAGGCCTGGCTCTGAAGGTAAACTTTTTCCCTGCCGTGGGCGTTCCCCTGTCGCTGTAGGGGAACTCATTGTTTATCATAAAGATATCCGCCCCGTTCAGCTCACTCATCAGATTCTCGGACAGGACGCCGGTAATACCGCCTGAAGCCTTATATGTGGCCATATTACTGTAATGCTCATCGAAATTGATATCTCCGGCAAAATCCATGACCACACGACCCTCATCAGCCGTTTCCATGAGTCTGACCCTGGGATCTTTTTTTTCTTCCTCGGAAACCCTATACCCGTGAAAATCATTTTCATCAGGGCTCTCATCAGGGGTATCAATATCTGTCCCATCGTCGGGGATCAGTGACATGGCAGGTTCATCCTTCCTGTCAAGGACCATGGCGTTGCCCTCCGCTTCGGTTCTGACCTTTGGTTCAGGTTCGGCTTCAGCCTGTGCTCCTGCCTCAGGCTCAGCCTCCGTTTCAGCCAAAGTCACATCAGAGCTTTCCTCCTCGGAGTTTTCCCCGTTAAAATATATCTGTGTCGGCTTATCCCTGTTACACCCTGCCTGGAGCATAGACAGGCAAAATATAACAGCAAGACAACCTATTCTGTTGATCACAATCTTCCACCCGCACTCCAATTAGTCACCTCTACCAGTTCACCTGTCCTGTTGTTGAATACCGCTATACTGACCAACGCACTCTCGTCATAATCCGATGCATAATCCGACCCGAAAGGCGTATCCATAGCAGATGACGGATCGATGATCTCTTGGATCTCCCCGTTCAGATTTGAATAAAAATATGCGCCGGCACCGGCCGCGATATCAGTCCCTGCGTCACCCTCGCCGGTCTTTGAACCGACCTCATCTTTCTTTATCAGCTTGTAAAGCAATCCGTCCTCGTTTGCCGCTGCCATATCGGACACATATATCGCAAAGGAATAATCAGGCGAATACACGTTGGCCAGATAATCCTTATAATCCTCACAGTCATTTCTGAGTCTGTCCAGATAAGTGGTATAATATCTGTATTCCTTATTCCAGACAGTATCCGGATCATCCGAACGATGATCGGTAAATTCATATCTCTCACTAAGATACTTTCCTATATAGTCCGTCACCTTATGTCCGCCCAGCAGATTGACATGAGATCCCAGGTCCGCCATGTCTGTGGCGAAGTCAAAATCCATCTCATCAGTGTGGAGCATCAGGTTTACATAATAACAGTTGTCGTATTCATCCGCCAGCTTCTGCGCCTGGTTCAATACCTTCTGGGTTTCCTTACTACAAGGGAAGGGAATGCACATGAAATAAATATCTATCCCCTTTTCCCTGCAAAGCTGCACTATTTTTTCGGCATACTCACAAGACAGGTCTCCTGCCCACTCGTACTCTTCCTGGGGGATGACTTCAAAGGGCTGCGCATTTGCCACACCATGAAACAGCCTGCCGCCTTTTCCGTAATTATTGAGCACCGGGTCCTCAAAATCCTGTCTTTCCAGTTCCACCCAGCGGTTATGGTAATAATACAGAGGGAAGTAATACTCAAGCCAGGTGTCAGGAAGATCTGAGAGCACATCCTGTATGGCCTGAACTTTGAGGCGGCTCATAGGCATCCCGTCAAAAACTCCGTGACATCTGGTAGGGACCTCGTGATCGTTTTTTTCATCGCCATATTCAAATGCATGACAGTCTATGACCACCACCTTCGGCACATGATAATTAAATGCATCCAGCATGGAATAATAGTTTACCGCAAAGCGCTCTCCGGCTGTAGACAGGTTAAACGAAGAAATCCCGAACTGCCTGTAAAGCTCCATGGGCTGATAACCGGCGTAGGCATGGCTGGTACCGACGAAAAGTACATCGATATCTTCCTTTTGTTCATAAAACCGCTGGCGATGGATGGCGCCGTTCTTCGAACTGTACAGGCGCGACAGGCCAAAGACCAGAGCTGTGACAGCCAGGATCGTCAGGATAAAATATATGATGTTTTTGGTTGTTTCTTTTTTCATGTTGCTTTAACAATACTTCAAAGTCAGGCTCAAAACTGAAAATAAAGGAACGTATTCTCGTTATAGCCGCCGCCCCAGGCTCCAAAGGTCAGGATGGCGGCAAGAATGATCAGATAAACAGCAAGCCTGAACACATACTGCTGCTTCTCAACCACCTCATACAGGTTTACGCCTTTCACCTTAAATATATCCGTGATCAAAACAGCGACGATCGAATAGATCATCACCATAAAAGGTTTCTGCGCCAGTCCCAGAGTGTATAGCTCTTCACCGAAAAGTATCCAGGGATTAAAATTCGAAAAGACATCCTTTATCATGGAAACCGCCATGGCACCGCTCCCCGCCCTGAAAAACAGCCAGGTGAAATCCACCAGGATAAAAGTCAGGATCACCTTAAATACCCTGTAACCGGTTTTTTCATTATCAATGCCGAGCCTTGCCCTGACGCCTGTGAAAAATCTGTCCGTCAGTCCTTCGATCACCTGAAAGATCCCGTTCAGTCCGCCCCAGATCACGAAGTTCCAGGAGGCGCCATGCCACAAACCGCTCACCAGGAAAACGATCATAACATTGATATATTTCCGAAGGGTTCCCTTCCTGTTACCTCCCAGGGGAATGTACAGATAGTCCCTGAACCACTGGCTCAGGGAAATGTGCCAGCGATGCCAGAATTCGGAAACACTCCTTGACATATAGGGAGCATTGAAATTCTCCATCAGTTCGAAGCCCAGCATCTTGGCCACGCCACGGGCTATCAGGGAATATCCCCCGAAATCCCCGTAGATCTGAAATGCAAACAGAATCGTGGCAAGTATTACATAAAACCCTTTATAAGTCCGGGTATCGCCAAAAACGGTATCCACCACTATGGCTATATTATCCGCCATGACCACCTTTAAGAAATAGCCGGCCAGTGTCATCAAAAAGCCACGTCTCAGATTGTCAAAGGAAAAAACGGTATCGTTTTTCACCTGTCTTAACAGATTCTTCGAACGCTCTATGGGGCCCGCCACAAGCTGCGGGAAAAAGGAAACAAAAAGAGCATATCGGAAAAAGTTCTTTTCGGCCTTTGTCTCTCCCCTGTACACGTCGATGGCATAACCGAGGGCCTGGAAAGTATAGAACGAAATGCCCACGGGAAGAACTATATCAAACTGGGGAAGCTGAAGACTAAGTCCCAGCCGCGAACCTACCCCTGCAACATTCTGAAGTATGAAATTGAAGTATTTGAAATAACCGAGAATGCTCAGGTTCAGTACCACCCCCGCAGCCAGGATCCACTTTCGCACTCCTGTCCTGCCGGCGAATTTTTCCGACAAAAGACCGGTGATCCAGGTTATGAGAGTAGACAAAAACAAAAGCAGCGCATATGCGGCATTCCAGCTCATATAAAAGTAATAACTGGATACAAGAAGCCATATCCAGCGCACTTTTTTCGGAATGATGAAATATACCAGCGCTACTAAAGGAAAGAATAGCAGAAATTTACCTGAGTTAAAAAGCATTAAAATTTACCTTATGAACCAAACACAGACCGGGTGATCCAGGTGAAATTCATATTCTGTGACAGGGTATTGAGTACATCCACCGTAACCCTGTTGTCATTTGTGTGATCGGCATTTCTCTCCATCTGTGAGAGGGCAAAATTCGGTCCGTTTTTGAACCCGTCAAAGCCCGCAAAAGCCACGTTCTTCACGCCTATGGAATCCAGAAGGCGCAAAAGCATCAGGATACAGTTATCCGAGATCTGGTCCTTATAGTACGCATAATCGGAATAATTCACGGCCAGGTCATAATCATAACCTGCATCCAGAAGATTGGATGTGATCACCTTGAGATCCGTTCCGCTCTTGTCGTGAAAGGTCTCCCACCGGCGTATATTGGAAAAGAAAGCGGCATGTGACGCATATTCCTTCCAGATGAAATTAGCTGTGATCACAAAAGGATCCGCCAGACGGATATAATCCTCTATATCCTGACGATGTTCCCTGATGCTCAATCCGGGAGCTATGATGAATACAGGCGAAGCGGTAATACCGGCCCCATCTCTCTTTTCGCTGATGATCCGGGCCAGACTCTCCCTGTCGGCGGTATCATCTATGCTGTGGCTCTGATATTCCGCATAGAGCATATCCGCATATTCTCTGTCAAAACGGGTCTTATGGTCATTGTCTATACGGGACAATATCTGATTGATCTGTTTTGTCTTAAGCCTGCCTGCCCCCATGAGATACTCCGCATAGGTCCTGTGAACCTTATGCTGGGCCGAAAGCGCATAGGCTATGGAATACCCCCAGGGTATCCTCTTTTTTATCTCGGCTATATACTCATCTATGGCATCATACACCGGCTCTATGTCATAGGACGTACCGCAGTTTTCATTCATGTATTTCATCATCAGCTCAATACACAGATTTCCGGGCACCCGGCCCATGCCGTACAGTGAGCCGTCAATGGTGATATCACGGTCAGCCACCGATATATCGATAAAATTCTGGGCCAGGGAAAATGAAAGGGACTGGTTCTCATGAAGATGAACGGCTATCCTGATACCTTTGTCCAGATTGTGCTCGATCAGATTATAGATACGGATCAGATCCTGTCTCTGCATGGCTCCGAAGGTATCCACCATGGTAAAGCCATAAACCCCGATCTCGTTTGCACGCTTGATAAAGCCCAGCAGCTGGGCGTCAGAATATCCCATTATATTTATGGGATTCACGAAGCACTTATATCCCTTATCCACCACATAGGCACAGGCAGCAAAACCTTCCTCTATATGATAATCATGAAAGGATATCCTGATGATCTCAAAAGTCCCGTCATTGTCCTCAAGCTTTGAAAAATCATAAAGATCCGCCTGGGCCATAAGAGCATACTTCACATGGGCGGGGCGCTCCTTCGGGAGCACGCGCTTTGCTTCTTCTATTGTATTATACATGGCACGGTCGGGATCATATTCACAGTTCTGAAGAAAACCTGTCTCTATGACATCCATACCGGATGCTGCCAGATCTCTGATGATGGATTTGATCACATCCTCACCGAACTCGGAATGATTGATATGTCCGCCGTCCCGAAGAGTACAGTCGAGTAACTGTATATTTCTCATTTTATTCTCCGATTTTTTATATCATTTCAAGATTCTTCGCTTCGCTCAGAATGACATGTGCTAAACTGACAAAACGCTCACTGTTTCGAAAGCGCCGGTACTACGAGGGAATGATGCCTCTCTGCCGCATGATCTCCTCCACCCTGGGGATCTGTTCCTCAAGGTCCACACCGAAGGATGAGAACGAAGTCTCATCGAGCCTCAGCTTTCTGCCATGCTCCAGAGCCCTGTTGCATTCTATGCCCTTTTCCGATATTTCCAGAGCCGACTGCCCCCAGCCCAGGAAATCTAGGAGAAACTGTCTGCGATAAGAATACAGTCCCACAAGATGCCAGCCTTCACACTTTTCCGATCCATGATCATAGGGAGCAGCACACCTGGTAAGATACAGCGCATCCCCCTTAAGATCGATCACGGCCTTCACCACATTCGGGTTCGTAAACTCTGACGGATCCTTGATCCTTTGTCTGAGCGCAGCATATTCCACCTCAGGATCATCCAGGATATGAATGACCTGTCTGATCTCCTCCGGGTCTATCAGAGGCTCATCCCCCTGAATATTAAGATATATGTCGCCAACCGTACGGGATGCCACCTCAGCCACTCTGTCAGCACCCGTTCTGTGATCCTTTGAGGTCATCATGGCCTTCATTCCGTTTTCTTCGCAGCACTTCAAAATACGTTCATCATCGGTGGCCACGATTATCTCATCTATCTCACTGACCTTTTCGGCCTGCCTGTACACCCACCATACCATAGGTTTGCCGTTTATCAGGGCAAGGGGCTTCCCGGGAAAACGGGAAGACTCATATCTGGCGGGGATAACTCCTATTATCTTCATGGTTGTTGCACCTTTCTCCTTCAGAATGACAAAGAAAAAATAAACAATATGTAATTATATCAAAGCATCAATGATTAAGCAATCATTTCCCATCAGTCAAACTGCACATGCCATGAGTTTTCATATATATGCAGGTCGTATTTATGTGCCAGCCGGGAGAACTCCTCCGTGTATCTGTCCTCGTCTATCATGAGAGTACTGAAACCCTTTTCCTGTACATCCTCCAGCTCATGTCGAAAGTCATCAAGATCTCCGGGCTCATCGTAGACAAATACCACATCACACCAGAACAGATATGTACTTAACTCACGATTGATGATGCCGCGTTTTTTTGTAAATACCACAGTGCGTGAAAGTATCTCATTTCCATCGTTCTCCCCGTATATCTCATATATTCTCCGGGCCATTATCCTGCAGCTGTCTGCATCAAAGCGATATGCAAAATAAGCATCCTTATCCTCTGCCAGAATACCGGCTACGGCTTCTGCCGTAGGCTCATATAGAACATCGTCAAGATAAACAGCCTTCTCACCGTTTTGATACAAAGACAATGCTTCATCCGCATCCTTTGCCAAAGCAAAGCCATCATACTTATCATACCAGTGGTTTGATAATTTCTTAAGCGTGTTCACCTCATCAAGAGTCACCTTATCGCAATAGGCGCCGTCGGCATCGGTCCTTATCATTCTCTCATACTGCCACCTGGTGTACACGGTGTGGGGATAAACCCTGATCCCATACTCTTTTGCGATGGAAGCCAGCTCCTTTCGCCAAAGGCCCTTTTTCATTACGATCACATCCACGCCGTTCTCTTTACAAAACGCCGCATAATCCCTGAATTCATCGACCTCACCGTCAAAATCCGTCTTATACAGAGTAAAGATATATCCGCCAAAATTCCCCAGCTTCTTAAACTCTGCCAGTTCATCCTTCTGATAAAACTGGACGATTATCCTGTCAAACAGCTTTTTATCGACAGCCTTCACTTCATCCACAAGTATCCCCGCCTGCCGTAAGCTCTCATCACTGTCATCACTTTTAAAATCAGTTATGAGGAATATATCCTCATGCTCCTGCATGAGCCTTATCATATCGGTAAGAGAAAGGGGAGTGTATTTTCCCTCCAGAGGCGTATTCAAAAACTGCTCCAGCGTAGGGATATGCTCTTCATCGATCCCCTCCTGACCGCTCTCATCAAAGTTATGGCACAGCACCAGCTTATCATCACCGGTCAGGGCAAAATCACATTCAAAAACCTTCTGCCCCCTTGACAGGGAATATTCAAAACCCTCCAGACTGTTGTAAGGTTCCTCTCCGGAGGTACCCAGCGCATGAGCCACCACAGGATTATCCTCATACCATTTGGAACCGGCCTTGCCGCAGCCCGTCATCATGATCATGATAACCACGAGTATCACCGGCAAAGAAATGAAGTGCCTGTATATTCTGTTTATTTCAAGTCTTTTTTTCATATCATATCCGGACAATATTATCCATCGTCGCCCACTTTTTCAAGATCCTTCGTAACCCCCTGTCATTCTGAGGAGCTTTGCGACGAAGAATCTTTCTCCCTTATCCGCTTATAAAATTTAAGCCCCATGACCGCCGTCACTGCGCCGATCAGTACTATGATGATCCACCTTGCATAAGCCGGAAGCAGATACAGGCCTCCCAGCGCGATCCCTCCTACCACCATCACTGCAGTCATCAGGAATACAAATCTGTTGTCATACATATCCGTAAGTCCCAGTTTTTTGCTCATTACATAATGAAGCGCCAGCAGCAAAATAAAACCAAACAACGTGGTATAAGCGGCAGCCATGTATCCGAATATGGGGATAAATATAAAGTTCAGTATCACGTTGACCGCCGCGCTTATCAGCGTCCCTATCGATATATATTTGGTCTGCTTTTCAAACCTTTCCATATTCACGTAAAAGGTATAGGCGAATTTACACCCATAGCCTGCCATGACGGGGGGTATCACATACACAGCCTCATAATACCCTTTTCCACCCATGAACCATATAAGCTCGGGAGCCACCAGTATACATCCCATCACCAGTACCACAAAAAACAGGAGATAGAATCTGGACATTTTTTTTACACTCTCATTATCCTTATTGTGCACCCTGTCAAAAAGCCAGGGTTCCCAGGCCTGATTCAGGGATGTGAACAAAATGGATATTATCATACCGCAGGAATAAGCCACGGAATAAACCGCCGCATCCTGGGCGGAGCACATCTGTTTTATCATTATCCTGTCGGAAGAACCCAGAATGGTATTTGACAAAAGATGCGGAACCAGGGGAAGAGAGATGCCCACGGCATATTTCCAATACCGGGCATTGTACAACGTCTTTCCCCGGCTCACCATCATAATATAAGCCGCAAGATAAACTATGATCAGAGGAAGGGTCATACCTGCGATGCGTCCGAAAAGCCGGTCCCTGCAAAAATACACTCCCAGAAGCGAAACGAGAGTGGATGCGATGGTAGACCCCACAGACACCGCCACAAAGCTTTTGTACTTCTGAAGGATCCTGTGTTTTGCCTGCATTATGGTAAGCGCCGGTGCCAGCAGTACATTGAAAAACATAAAGTGGATATAAACCGGAGCCATGTCGAATATCTTTGCAAAAAACGACATGAAAAGACAGACGATGATATAGCTGATCAGGGTTATAAAACTGCCGCAGGCTATTATGGAGGATAAAAATCCGTCAAAATCATCCTCGAAATCATACCTGGCACGGTATACACAGCCGCTCATCTCCAGTGTCACCAGGATGGCTATTATGGAAAGCCATGCTGTGTAATTACTGTATTCGCCATACTCACTCTTTGTCAGAAGGCGCGTGAATATGGGCGTGGTGATAAAGCCCACTCCCTTTAACAGAAAGTTGCTTATGGTATACCATGTGCCGGCCTTAAAAGCCTTTTTTGAAATACTCTCCTGTTTCATGTTTATCATGCACCCAGATCAAACTGACTGTAATACAGCTTATGATAAAAGCCGCCTGCTGCAAGAAGTTCCTCATGCTTTCCCTGCTCTATGATATTTCCGTTCTTCATGACCAGTATCACATCCGCCGTCTTTATGGTGGACAGACGGTGAGCCACAACAAAGCTGGTCCTGCCCTTCATCAGTCTCTCAAAATCGGACTGGATCTTCTGCTCCGTCCTGGTATCGATAGAGGAGGTCGCCTCATCGAGAATGAGCATTGGCGGAATATCCGCCATGATACGCGAGATGCAGAGCAGCTGCTTCTGTCCCGCGGAAAGAAGCGTCCCCTCATCGCTCACCACCGTATCATAACCGTTGGGAAGCCTCATGATGAATGAGTGGGCATGGGCAGCCTTTGCAGCCTCGATCACAGCCTCATCACTTATCTCTTCCCTGCCCATCCTTATGTTTTCCATAATGGTATCATGGCGGAGCCAGGTATCCTGAAGCACCATACCGTAACCGGCCCTTAAGCAGTGTCTGTCCATTTTTCTTATGTCACAGTTTTCCACCGAGATGGAACCGGAATCCACATCGTAAAATCTCATGAGCAGATTTATGAGAGTGGTCTTGCCACAGCCGGTAGGACCTACAATGGCTATACGCTGTCCCTTATCAACCTTCAGGTTAAGATCTTTGATAAGCTCCCTGTCGCTGACATATGAAAAATCCACGTGGGAGATCTTTACATTGCCCTTTATATCCACGGGAACGGGATCCGTACTGTCCGGACGGACTTTTTCGCTCAAGAGATCGAACACCCGTCCCGCACAGGTCAGGGAATTCTGGAGCTCGGTGACCACTCCGGATATCTCATTAAACGGCTTGGTATACTGGGTGGCATAAGCCAGGAAAGATGTCAGAGCTCCCACGCTGATCCTGCCCTTTATGGCAAGAAAAGCTCCCGCCACGGCAACAAAGGCATATACTAGTGAATTGACAAATCTGGTGCTGGGATTGACCAGCGAAGAATAAAAAGTAGCCTTTAAGGATACCTCTCTTAGTTCCTCATTCTGAGCATCAAATTTCTCCAGGAACTCTCCCTCCCGGGAAAAGGCTTTTATCAGCCTGGCATTTGCCAGCGTCTCATCTATGAGAGCAGTTTGTTCGCCTCTCTTTTTGGACTGAGCCAAAAAAAGGGAAGCACTTCTCATGGCGATAAATCTGGCCACGAGAAAAGAAACCGGAGTCAGTAAAATGACCACCAGGGTACACCGGATGTTCAGTCTGAACATAAACACCAGTGTCCCGAAGATCGTCAGCACCCCTGTCAGAAACTGTGAAAAGCCCACCAGCAATCCATCGGAAAACTGATCCACATCCGAGATGCAGCGGCTGACTATATCCCCGGTGGGATGGGCATCCAGATATTTTATTGGCAGCCTTTCAAGATGCGTAAAAAGGTCCGCCCTTATATCTCTCACCACACCGTAGGTGATCTTGTTGTTACACACATTCATGAGCCACTGGGCAAGCGCACCTAAGATCACAACTATAAAGCCACGCTTCACCAGGGCGATGACAGCTTCCATATCAACGCCGCCATCAGCCAGAAGACAGTCCACCGCACGGCCTATGAGTATAGGCATATAAAGTGTGCTGCACACTATCACCACAGCCATCAGAACGGAAAAGATGACAATGGGGATATATTTTTTTATGTAATTTAAGACACGTTTTATATTTGCATTCATGTTTCTTTTTCTGCCCGTATCCTTTAGACAGGATGCGGCCGGGATGAACAGGATCTACGCCTGCTGGGATTCATGTATCTCCCTGTACTGGGGACAATTCTCCAAAAGCTCATCATGAGTCCCAAGACCCACCATTTTTCCATCCTCCAGTACAATGATCCTGTCCGCATTCCTGACAGAGGATGTACGTTGGGAAACTATGAAAACCACCGGTTCATATTCCTTCGTCACTATACCGCGAAGCGCTTTCCTGAGCGCTGCATCCGTGGCAAAATCCAGGGCCGAAGAGGAATCGTCAAGAATGATCACATCAGGTTTTCCCACCAGGGCCCTGGCCACATTGAGTCTCTGCTTCTGACCTCCGGAAAGGTCTCTTCCTCCCTGGTTCAGCACTTCCTTAAGGCCCTTTTTTCTCTGACTGACAAACTCCCAGGCCTGGGCAGTCTTAAGTGCGCTGACCATTTCCTCCTCTGTGGCATCCGCCTTTGACATCCGCAGATTATCTTCTATGGTCCCGGAAAACAACATGGATCTCTGAAAGGCCACGCCGACTTTCTTCCGAAGCTCTCCCAGGTTATAATCCCTGACATTCTTTCCTCCCACAACGATCTCCCCGCGCTTTGCAAAATAAAAACCGGGAATGAGATTCACCAGTGTGGTCTTGCCGCAGCCCGTTCCTCCGATCACGCCTATGGTCTCACCTTTATCCGCATAAAAGCTGATATCGCACAGTGCCTCTCCGCCATCTTCATAGGAAAAACTCACATTTTTGAATTCCACTGCGGGCTGATCATCCTGTACGCCTGCAGTCTCGATCTCCTCCTTGATATCCTCTTTTTCAGCAAAGGGTCCCGACAGATAATCGTCCAGGGTCTCCATCTCGTCAGAGGTCATATCAAGGACAGCCTTTATCCTGTCGGCACAGGCCATACCTCTGGTGACAAGAACTATAAGGTTTGCCAGCTTTATGAGTTCCACCAGGATCTGGCTCATATAATTTGTAAGCGCCACCACCTGTCCGGGAGTCAGGATACCCTCCAGAGTCTTCAGGGCTCCTGTATATAACAGCACCAGAGTAGCACAGTTTACTATCACAAAGGTAAGGGGATTTGTCAGGGCGGAAAGCTTGCCCACGCTCTTTTGCATGTGGTTGAGCAGTCTGTTTTTTACAAAGAATTTTTCCTTCTCATCCTCCTCCATGGAAAAGGCCCTGATAACTCTTACGCCTGTCAGGTTCTCACGAGTGATGGACAATATCTCATCCAGTCCACCCTGGGCTTTTTTGTACATGGGCATGGTTATCACCATTATCCCGTAGACCACCAGGGTTAATAACACCACCATGACCGCAAAGATAAGCGCACAGTCCCTGTCTATGGTAAAGGCCATGATCACCGCTCCGAAAACGATGAAGGGAGACCTGGAAAACAGCCTTAATGTCATATTCACGGCATTCTGAATCTGGTTCACATCACTGGTCAGACGGGTTATCATGGTATCGGTCCCGATATATTCCAGCCTTGCAAAGGAAAAGCTCTGAATCTTGATCATCAGTTCCCGGCGTATATCCGCCGAAATGCCCATGGCCGCCTTTGCAGCGTGATACTGCGCCCTGATGGAACAGGTAAGCCCTATCACGGCAAGGACCAGCAAAAGCAGCGCCCCATACAGGATCACTCCCTTATCGGATCTGCCTATGCCCTTGTCGATCACATATGCGATCACCAGGGGGACAAACAGCTCAAAAGCCGCCTCCAGCATCTTAAACAGAGGAGCCAGTATGCTTTCTTTTTTATATTTTTTCAGAAAGGAAAAAATCATATCATCTATCACAAAAAGGGCGACACGTCCAGCGTATCGCCCCAAAAGATCCGATCAGCAAGGCACTAAACAAGTGCAATGACCTCTATCTCCACAAGAACATCCTTAGGCAGCTTTGACACTTCCACACAGGATCTTGCGGGGAATTCACTGCCGGGAAAAGCCTTTTCATAAGCAGCATTCATGGATGCGAAATCATCCATGCTCTTAAGGAAAACTGTCGTCTTTACCACCTTGTCAAGAGAAGAACCTGCCTCCTCCAAAACCGCTTCGATATTATCAAAGATCTGCATGGTCTGCGCAGTCACGCCTCGGGGAATACTTCCGTTGGCAGGATCGATGGCTATCTGGCCGGACAGAAAGATCAAACTGTCTGTTTTTATAGCCTGTGAATAAGGTCCTAAAGCCGCAGGGGCATTAGGTGTGGAAATCTCTGTTTTGCTCATGTTCGTACCTCCATATTTTTTAAACTATTTCAGATCAGATGTGCAGTGAGGGCACTTTGTAGCCTTGATGCTGATAGTGCTCATGCAGTAAGGACACTCTTTGGTCTCAGGCGCCTTTTTTTCCTTCTTTGCCCCCAGGGCAGTGATCTTATTGATCCCCTTTATCAGGAAAAAGATCACAACTGCCATGATGAGGAAGTTAATGATAGCCGTGATGAAGGCACCGTATCTTATGGACGCCTCACCTATATTTATGGCATAGTTGGAAAAATCCGTTCCGCCGATGCATCCAATAACAGGCGAGATGATATCATCCACCAGCGACGAAACTATGGCCTGAAATGCACCGCCGATGATAACGCCGACTGCCAGGTCCATTACGTTGCCCTTCAGGGCAAATTCCTTAAATTCCTTAATAAATCCCATCTTATCATCCTCCGTCGATTTATCTCAAAACAATACTGATTAAGTATTATAATACAACGCGAAACAAGTTGCAAATATCACACCTGATTTATGACAGGATCTTTTCCAGCCGCTCCACAATGTTCTGTTCGGCATTCTTTTTCCAGAATTTTTCGGAAAGCTCTGCACCGGACAGCTTTACGTTGTTTCCGGGGCCCCCCGGTCCCCCTGTGAGCGCACGGAATAACTCCTGCCCGTCATTTACCAGTGTGCCGTAGCCCTCGTTACAGAAGTCGATAAACTCCGCAGCAAAGGAAATATTTAAGATATATGTATCCAGATCAAAGGCTATCCCCTCATAGAGCGCCGTGGAAAAAACTCCCACCTGGGCATCCGCTTCGTTGAAGAATTCATAAATGCTCACATCCCTTGAATCGATGACCCTCACATCGTTCTGTGTAAGGACAGGATATTTTTCTCTCCAGGACCCAAACTCGTCGGGATGCAGTTTATATATGACTTCGATCTTTTTATCGGAGGTTTCCCCCAGTTTTTTAAGGTCTGCCGCCACCCTGGACAAGGCCTCACCATAAGCCGCTCCGGATATGAACAGGACGCTGATGGTATCCTTCGCCTTTTCCTTGTCCTTCTTATACCGTTTGACCTGCCTTTCAAAATAAGGTGAACCACAGGAACAGACGTTTTCTTCCTTTATGGGATAGCTCTGATATTCCGACCAGTAGTCCGAATATGACAGATAATAGTCCGGAGACTGTCTCTCATATATACCCCTGGGATATCTGGCAATGGGACCTAAAAGGGAGTGCTGAAGCTCCACCACCTTTATACCCCTTTCATGGCAGAGTTCATTCAAAAGCATGGCATCCACGCTTTTACTGACCACCTCCACCAAAAGTTTCGGTCTTACCCTGTCCAGAAATCTTTCATAATCCTTTTTGCGGCTTAGATAAAAATAATACAGGATCACAGCGCGCTCATAATATGTCTCTCTTTTCAGATCCACGCCCTGTGCTTTTTCAAACTCCAGCATGGGTTTTTCCATTATCGCCTTCACTTCAGACCTGACAGAATCATATTCCTTCGGCCTGAATCTTTTGGCAAGAAGCCTGCTTATATAACTCTTAAGGGTTATCCTGTCGGTATAGCAAAGATTTTTTGTCTTTGCCGGCTCATAATGGGAATGATCGTCAAACAGTCTCTCAAGAGTAAGGGAATTCTGAAAATGCTCCTCCAGAAAATCGGTGAAAACACTCTCATATACCTCACCCGATCTCTGTCGCCTGGGATGACAGAGGATAAGCATATCCACATTTTTTTTATCCGTCTTCTCACTCCTTTTGAGAAGCTTCAGAAAAAGCTTGAGGCCCGTGTCCTTCTGTCCCTTGGATTCAAAAGGATCGGTCTTTACGTTATTCTTTGAATTGACGGCAGTGTTCACCAGTTCCCTGCGCAGATAGGAGTAAAAATCAAACCCCCTCACCCTGCCTTTTTCAAAAAGCTTATTCTCTTCTTCCCATTGAATTATCTCTTGTGTGAAGTCTTTTTTTCCTTCCGCCATTGTTCCGCCTCTTATTTTTAAATGTCAGTCTGTATTTCTCCAACAAATAAACTTCGGTTACATCATAATACTTTTTGATCTTTATCACTTTCCCTATATTTTCATTTATATATGCTCCGAACAGGAATATGAGGAAACACCAGTACAGCCACACCAGAAAGATCACAAGTGTGGAAAGGCTGCCGTAATACGTACGGTATATGCTGCCGCCCTTGATGAGTATTGAAAAAACATAGGAAAAAAGCCCCCAGCCCAAGGACGAAAAAACCGCCCCGAAAAGCTGGTCCTCCATCTTATTCTTTTTATCCGGCAAATGGGTATAAAGCATCGAGAAAAAGCCTGTCAGCAGAAAAAAGATCACGGCATATCTTATATTTGAAAGAAGCAGCGAATGATTCTTAAAATCAGGCATGCTGATCTTGATGGAATTCCGTATCGAGTTTCCGAAGACCATGGCGACCAGCGAAACAAACAGGGCAAAAATAAAAACCAGAGTAGTCGCGACAGCCTTGAGGTTGGCTCTGAAGGTCTTCTCCTGTTCCTTGCAGTCGTAGATCACATTCAGCGTCCTGATCAGTGTCATGGAACCTCTTGATGCTGCGTATATAAGCGCAAATAAAGCCACGGAAATGATACCGCCGGACGCCAGTCCCGTGCTGTGCCTGAAGGCGTCCTTGATCAGCTGCGTCACTATGGGGTCGATGAAATCCGGCGTCGTAGTGGTTATTATCTCTATAAAATCCTTCTGTTCAATATTTGAGTAGGGTAAAAGAGCTGCGATCAGTATCAGCATGGGAATACATGAGATCAAAAAAAAGAAAGCTGAACTTGCGGCAAGATCAAAAAAATTCTTGGATTTAAAATCCTGCCACAGACTTTTGCTCCGCTCTGCCTTCATCGATCACATCCTGCTGGCGCAAAAAGCCACTATGAAACCAAGAATGGCACCCACCGTAACCTGGGAAGGAGTATGTCCTATGAATTCCTTGAGTTTGACATCCAGCATGACATCCGGGTCCAGCATATCAAAGAGCTCATTTATGGCCTGGGCATGCTTGCCACTCTCCAGCCTCACGCCCATGGCGTCGTGCATGACCACCACAGCCATGATGGCAGCGACCGCAAATACGCCCGAATCAGCGCCGTATTCTATGCAGGCCATGGTCGCCAGAGATGTGACGGTGGCGGAATGTGCGCTGGGCATCCCTCCGTCTCCGGTCAGCCTGGACCAGTCAAATCTTCTGTTCACGGCAAAGAAAACGATGGTCTTGATCACCTGGGCTATAGCCCAGGACAGGATAGCCGTGATAAGCATTTTATTCTGAATTATCTGCATTAATACATCCATGATCATTCTCCACATTGTGCCAGAGGTGCCGCTTTGAGCGTATAATTACTGTGATCAAGGGAAAAATTGGGATTGTAATACGGGTCTCCCTTTTCCAGTTCCTCTTTCCACTTCTTTTTAAAATATGCGCATTCCTTTTCGTATCTCTTTGCCTTATCAGGGTCAGCGTCCGACACATCGGAGCCTCTTGAGGCCGACTCATAGTGAAACAGTTCGGCAAAGGGCGTAAACACATTGAGATATCCCTTTTTCCTGAACTTAAGACAAAGATCCACGTCATTCAGGGCGACAGCCAGCTTTTCGTCAAGTCCGCCCACCTCATCATAGAGCGCTCTCCTGACCATCAGGCAGGCTCCGGTCACTGCACTCACATCCTGGGCATAACACAATCTGCCCATATAACCCAGATTATCCTTTGAAAGCCCGTAATGGGAGTGTCCGGCACTTCTGTGTGCCCCCAGTCCCAGAACTATGCCCGCATGCTGTATCTTATAATCCTCAAAATACAGCTTGGCCCCGACTGCACCCACATCGTCTCTCTGGGCAAACATCAGAAGCTCTTCGATAAAATTGCGGGTTATCACCTCGGTATCATTATTCAGGAGCAAAATATATTCACCCGAAGAATTCTTCACACCGAAATTGCAAACCTTTGAATAGTTGAACTCTCCCTTGTATGTGAGTATCTTAACCCGGGGAAGAGTCTTTTTCAATTCTTCATAATATGCTTTTATCTCTTTTGTCTTTGAATTGTTCTCCACCACCACGATCTCATAATTTTCATAGGAAGCTTTGGTGACAATGGATTCAATACATCTTCTCAGATCCGTCTCATGATCACGGTTCGGTATCACAATGGATACCATGGGCTCGCCTGTCAGCGGATATCTGACCCTGAAGATCGTGGCAAAAGCCCTGGTGCTTTCTATCACGGCTCCATGGATCCCCCTGTTTTCAAGATCGTCAAGTACCGCATTTTTAGCCGCATCTATGGCATAGGTCTTGGCTTCTATTCCTGATGCTACCGACGCCTCATGAGACCTCCAGTAATACAGGATCCTTGGCACATGGACTATCTTTTTCGCGGCCCTGGTAAGCCTTAATATCATATCATGATCCTGACTGCCGTCATAAGCGGAACGGAACAGTTCCATTCCGGTCAGGAGTTCCTTCTTAAAACAGGTGAAGTGACAGATATAGTTGTTCGCCCTTAAATTGTCCGGGGCGAAGTCCGGTTTAAAATGCAGGGTGATCATCTTGTCTATATCATCATCCCTGAAGGTAGCCTCATCACAGTAAATAAAATCGGCATCCTCCTCATTTATTCTCATGGCATACTCAAAAAGCACACAGGGATGCAGCAGGTCGTCATGATCCAGAAGAGCAATATAATCCCCGGAAGCCATCTCATAGCAGCTGTTTGTATTTGCCGAGATACCTTTATTTTCGGCAAGCTTCGAATACCTGAGCCTGTCCCCCCCATCTCTCGATGCATACTCGGCCACTATCTCTCCAACATAAGAATGATCCTCATCGGAACCATCTGCCAGACAAAGTTCCCAGTTGTCGTAAGTCTGGGCAAAAAGAGAATCAAGGAGCTGTCTCAAAAAGCCCTCCGGAGTATTATAGAGCGGCACCAGAATACTGAAAAGAGGACGGAACTTAAACTCATGGCTTTTCTGCCTTTTTATCTCCTCCTCGTTCGGAAAGCTTCTGGTCCCGTGATATTTGCAGGCTTCCTTTTCTATCCGCTTTGACTTTATCTTTTTTATGATGCCCTTCAGATCACCGTGACGCTTTACGCGCACCATCACATCCAGGGATTTTGCATAAATATTCCTGAATGGCTTCACTATCCTGAACAGCTTGCTCTTTTTCAGGGTATCAAGCTTCCGCTCAGCCTCGGAAGCCCTTTCCTCCACGCTCACCAGCTGCTGAGTCAGTTCGGTGTTCTTCTGCTTTTCACGCTCATATAAAGCCTTGTAATATTCCGCGCTGTCAGTATTCAGATTTTTGTTACTGTTTTTATCTTTGCTCATTTTATTTATGATATGTCAAAATATCCCGGTTAAAGATCCTTCGCTTCGCTCAGGATGACATATGAATTCAGAATGTCATATAGACTCAGGTAGCCGGAAAATATAAGGTGGTTCCGAAAAGATCCTTCTTCATCAGCCCGCAGCCAAAAACAGCCTGATCCAATGAAACCTCAACAGCCCCGGCGGCTATCCTGCATACGAAACCGGACAGCAGTACATTCCTTTCCTTTGGGAAAACTTCCTTAAGATCCTCCCTGTACTGCCTCACAGCATGGTAGAAGGTATTTGTGCCCCTCTGATCCACCAAAAGACAGGGCTCATATGAGAGCATATCCCTTCCATGTCTTATACACCAGCCCCTGACCTCATAATATCCCTCTTCATCATCAAAAAGAGCCGGCACATACCTTACCGAATCCAGATTGAAAAGGAGCTTTCCCTCCGGAAGAAATTTTATCTTATATCCCTCATCAAAATCATCTATCTGAAGACTGATCTCATTTTTTTCCCAGGGATATACATAGTCCGGAGAATAATCAAGACGGATCGAAGTAAGGTTCCTGTTGTAAAAAACATCACCCGACTCAGGCAGGGCGGGATGCTTTTCGAAAAATATCCCTCTCTCTCTTTTAAGGCGCCCCGCTTTTGCATCGTCGATACCGTCTGCTCCCCTGGTCACAGACTCCTTATGGATCAGGACCGTATCATTCAACACTACATTATAATACCCTTTTTCCCATAAATCCATGCACAGATCCACATCTGTATAAGAAATATGCAGACGCTCGTCAAATCCGCCCACTTCCCGGAATTTCTCAGCCTCCAGCAACAGACAGGCTCCGGTCACTGCCATCACATTCCACGCGCCCCGGTTCCTTCCCCTCTCATATACCACATCATCTTCATAGGTACAGAGCTTGTGAGAAGGTCCCTGTTTTAACAGGGAAATACCCACATGCTGGATCTGCTTTCCGCCGGGATAAAGGAGTTTGACTCCCACTGCCCCCACATAGGGAAAGGAAGCTTTTCTTACCAGCGAAGAGGGAAAATCCTTTGTGCTCGAGGGTAAGATTATATCATCATTTAACAACAGGAGATATTTGTAATCATCCGTCAGCGAAGTATCCGAATATGCGGCTCCCAGGTTACAGAGCTTTGAATAAACAAAGTCTGAAGGCTGAAATACATAAGCAATACCCCTTTTTTCTAATTCTGCATTAATTATTCCCCTGTTTGTTTCATTACTGCCGTTATCTATTACCACATACTCCATATCCATATCCGAATATGCCAGAAGGGAATCAACGCATTCCATGAGCATGGAGGGATTGTCTTTGGATAAGATGACGGCGCGTATTTTTATTTTATTGTCGGCTTCAGAATTAAATATCGGTTTCGGACTGATCCCTTCAGGATAATGATAGTCCGTTATTTCATCCGAATGGAATAACACTCTGCTGATATGTATGCAATCATATGATAACGGATCATTTACAAAGCGTTTCAGGATAAATCCGGCAAATTTCAGATAATCATCACGGGAGAACTCATTATAAAACTCCTCCCCTTCATATCCCTTTATTATGAAGGCTCCCCCTACATAAAAGAAGCTCTGCAACGTATCCGGTGAAAAATCGGGTTTAAAAAAGGGATCATATCCGGCTCGGTTAACGTCCGTTCTCCTATCCTCATCACAGTATACCAGTTCCGGCAGATGTCCCGTCTGATCCAGGAAATTACTGCATTCCTCCCATGCTTTCGGGATAAAGGATTCCTCAAGTCTGCCTCCGGTATGAACATACAGCCTGTATCCTGCAGCCATGAGTTCATCGATCCCATGCTTTATCTCATCCGGACTATACTCTCTTTCAGGACAAGCTGAAAATTGTTCATTGTAACCTTCATAAGGATTCCTGATCCGGGAGACAAGCTCAAGATAGTCTGACTTTCTCATAACCGTCTCTCCGTTTAAATAACAGCTTGTTAATCTTCTCTTTCCGGATGGAATCCGCTACTTCTTCCAGAAAAACGCCATCCAAAACCGTGATCCGGTACTCAATATGAAATTCCCTGTTATTATTTTTCTCCAGGTCAAATACCATCTGAGGATCAGGCTTATCATAAAATATCACATTGTTTTTTAAAGGCAATCCGTTTACGAGAAGTTCTTCGGCGCCTGCGTCTTCGATTTTAACAATACACTCGTTATCAGACGGATCTATCCTCAGAGCCCTACATCCATCCGGGATTTTTATATTCAGATTTAATTTATTGTACTGTTCCATTTTGCCCGACACATACATGGCATTATCCTCGGAAAAGCCTTCTCCCAGATCAAAATACAGCTTTGCACGATCCAGACGTCCCATGACTTGAGCCCTTTCTACCAGCTCGTCGATCCCGTAAGCGGCCTGTCCGAATATACTGTCAAAAACCGTCAGAGAGAGCCTGTCTCCTGCCACTTTCTGCTGGAATAATGATTCCTTTTCCTCACAGGCCTTCAGTTTATCCCCGTCATAACCATAGCGGCGGTATAACCCCAGATGGGATGAACGGTCATCGGAAGCGATAAAATATCTGAGAGCTCTGTATATGGTGAACTCCGGATCCCCGGGTTCGTCAAAAACCCATTCATAATCCAGCACATACCAGTTTCCGTCCCTGATGACTATATTGGAAAAGATCAGATCCAGGTTTTTCAAAAGGATGGAACCATCCGTCGATGAAGTGAGTTTTTTTACATTCTCAACAAAACTATCTATTAGCTCCAAAGCTCCGGTTTCATTATTTTCATCCAGATAACCCACAAGCTTTTTCTCAAGATTTTCACCGTCAATGAACTCAAATTCGGCTGCTTTACCCTTCTTTACACAGGGGGCAGGCAAAAATACCGTATCCCTGAAATCCTCACTCAAACGCTCACAGTTTTCAAAAAGACGGTCTATGTGTGCCCCTGCCTTTTCATTAAGGGGATATTTCCTCACCTTTTTTTCACCTGAGGACAGGATGATATCGGTTCTGATGGCATACTCCGGAGCTCTTTCATTCGAATGTCTGGAATAGATAACTCTCTCACCCGGCGCTTCTTTTTTTCTCAGCTCAAAAAGAAAGGAATTTGAGAAAAAAGGAAACATGCCTTCGGACTGGATTTCCTTAAATGCCTCGTTCTCATCAAAAAGCACTACCCTGTCACGGTCAAAATTATATGCTTTTACGTCATCGGAAGAAAGGCCGAATCCACAGTCCTGCGAATAGATATTTACGGGCATTTTATAATCAGGATAGGGATAATATTCATAAACATGGTCAAACCCCGCTTTTTTGCAGAGCTTTAACAGACCGTTACGGCTGAAGGTCCTGACATAGTCAATACCTCTGTAGCCTTCCATGCCGCTGCCAAACGCCCCCGTATGATCTTCCCTGCAGCCCGCAAAATATTTTAGTCCGTATTTGTTCTCAATGGCAATATAAATGGCACCGTTTTCTTTCAGATGCGAAGACAGGATATTCAGAAAGGTACCATACGGATCCTCTGAGCTGATATAGGAAGCAGCATATTCAAACACTCCTATCAGCATGATATGATCAAAATCCGAGGGCAGGTTTTTTTCCACATCCTGAAAATTACCCACCTTGATCTCTATATTGTCAAGCTCCCTGTTCCTTGAGGCATTTATCATGGAACGCTTTTTTGAAAGCTCAATGCAGGTAACACTCCCTGCCTTTTTTGCCAGAGTCCCGGTTATGGCGCCGCAACCGGCTCCTACCTCAAGCACCTTATCGGTCTTGCTGATGGGGATAAAATCCACTATGTTTCCCCTTAAGTCCGAAAGATGATAAAGGACAGACCAGTTCTGTCCGGCCAGGATCTGATGATTGTATTCATCAGCCTCATGTCCGGATACCAACTCCAGCAGCCTGTCCTCCGCTGCGCCTTCACTGTAAAAATCCTCTCCGGGATAATTTGTAAGATCGAGGGTCACTCCCCCAGTTTTTTCCTGCATAGTAATATTCTCAAACCGATCTATATGATCTCCACCTCGGAATCCATATCATAATACCCCACGGTATTCTTCGAAGAAATGACCTCGAGGGAGAAGATGTCATACATCCTGTGATATACGGTGAAATTGCCGTCCTTATAACCTGTACAGCCCAGTGAGATCAGGTATTCCCCACCCTGAAGGCTCATATTCTGGGTAAAGGTGACAATGAACTCATCCCCCTTGTTCCGCTCTCCCGTACTCAGTTTT
>JAEEZH010000191.1 GCA_016288495.1 Lachnospiraceae bacterium | reverse complement strand
TCGGAGTTTCCAGAAACACCGTCTCAAAGGCTATAAACAACACGGGCATCATCTCGGATGCAACCCGTTCTATCATATTAAAGAAGGCAGCTGAACTGGGATACAAGCAGTTCTCATATATGACACTTCCCGAGGACAACATGGGACAGAAGCCTGAGGTACAAAAAGGCGAGATCGCTTTTCTTACCGGTGCCATGATCGACAGCTCACATTTTGCATCAACCATGCTGGATCGTATCCAAAAACAGGCCGTATCAGAGGGCTACTCCTTTGCCATGTACAGGACTCTTCCCGAGGAGCTTAGCAGCGGTGCTCTCCCCGGCAGCCTGGATCTGAGCAGGATCAGCGGACTTATATGTGTGGAGATGTTTAATCCTGACTACTGCAGGATGCTCTGTTCCCTGGACAAGCCCATCCTGTTTATCGATTCCCCGGTGATGTATGACGAAGAGCCTCTGAATGCGGATGTTCTTATTATGGATAACGAGAACTGTATATATAAAGCAGTCAAATCCCTCAAAAACAAAGGCCTCAAAAAATTCGGATTTGTTGGTGATATCTACCACTGCCGCTCTTTCTTTGAGCGCTACAGAGCCCTCAAGAACGCCCTGGACTTCAACGGGCTGCCGTATGAGGATCGTTTTTCCATCACCGGTAATCAGTTCGCCGGAGGATATCACGACTATCCCGAATACGTCAAGGCGCAGTTTTATGCTATGAAGGAACTCCCCGAAGTATTCTTTTTTGCAAATGATTTCATCACCTTCCAGATGCTCCCCTTCCTGCGGGATAGGGGGATCAAGGTTCCCGAGGATCTGATGCTTGTTGGATTTGACGACTCCCCCATAGCAAAGATCATCCGGCCTGAGCTTTCCACCATACACATCCACAGCCAGATCATGGGCTATGAAGCCATCAACCTGCTGCTGTCACGTATGAGGAATCCGGACTTGAACTACCGCACGCTGCACACTGAGACCAGCCTGTACCTGAGAGAGTCTACAGGAGATTAGGAGGACAGATCATGCGTACTCTGTTTAGTCCCGATAACACCATTATGAATATAATAGGAAAGATAGGCCTGGGCATCTATCTGAATCTGCTCTGGGCCATCTTTTCCATACCGGTGATCACATGCGGCGCCGCAACCACAGCCCTTTTCAAGTCCTGCAGATATGTCATCAGCGATCAGGGCGGCGGTGTTACTTCCGTTTTCTTCTCTGCCTTCAAAAGCAATTTCAAGCAGTCCACCATAGCCTGGCTCATACTTTTGGTTCTGGGGGCTGTGCTGGGGTGTGATGGATATGTTCTTTATCATATGCGCTTTTCCAGTACTTTCTGGACACTGCTAACCGCTGTATTTTTCGTGGCACTGGCTGCCTTTGCCATAATTCTCATGTACATCTTTCCTTTGATGGCGAACTATGAGAACACCATCCCTGCCATGTTTAAAAACTCCCTGATGATCGGCATGAGATTTCTCATCTGCACCGTTCTGATGGCTGCGATCTATGCCGGAATGGGATTTCTGATCGTTCAGGTATTTACACCTCTTATCTTTTTCGGAGAGGGAGTCTGCGTGCTCCTTTGCTCCTGGCTTTTGGAAAATATCCTGAAGCAGCTGGACGCGGCGGGGAGTGAAGATGCTGATGCCTCTGAGATCTCAGGTGATGACGAGGCCGGGGTTATTGATATAAATGCATCCGTGGAGAATAAGGATGATGTTTAAAGAAATGTCAAAAAAACAAAAGCTGCAGTATATCTGGGATTATTACAAGTTTCATATCCTGGGGGTACTGCTGCTTTTTTGTATAATCATAAGCGGTATCATGCGATACGTTAACCGAACGGAGCCCATCATATATGTAGCCCTCGTCAATATAGGCGGAAGCATTACAAATGACGGCGCACTGACAGAGGATTACCTCGCACAGCGCGGCAACGTGCCGAAGCGTGCAGAGGTGGCACTGTACAACAATCTCTACCTCACCGCCGACACTTCAAGCGAATACTATACCTACAGCCAGGCCTCAGAGATCAAGAT
>JAEEZH010000190.1 GCA_016288495.1 Lachnospiraceae bacterium | reverse complement strand
CTGGAGGAGCTGCTTGCAGGCTTCTCTGCCTCGCTGGATGATGAAGATGACTTCTTCTCACTGGAGGATGAGCTTTCCTTCTCGCTTGATGAGCTGCTTGCCGGCTTCTCTGCCTCGCTGGATGATGAAGATGACTTCTTCTCGCTGGAGGAGCTGCTTTCCTTCTCACTTGAAGAGCTGCTTGCAGGCTTCTCTGCCTCGCTGGATGATGAAGACGACTTCTTCTCGCTGGAGGAGCTGCTTTCCTTCTCACTGGAGGAGCTGCTTGCAGGCTTCTCTGCCTCGCTGGATGATGAAGACGACTTCTTCTCGCTGGAGGAGCTGGTTACAGGCTTCTCCTTCTCACTGGAAGAAGATGACGTCTTCTTCTCGCTGGAGGAAGATGATGTCTTCACACTTGAGGATGATGACGTCTTCTTCTCACTGGATGAGGACGATGTCTTCTTCTCGCTGGATGAAGATGATGTCTTCTTCTCACTAGAGGAGCTGGTTACAGGCTTCTCCTTCTCACTGGATGAAGACGATGATTTCTTCTCGCTGGAGGATGAAGTCTTCTTCTCACTGGATGAGGATGAGGACTTCTTCTCGCTGGAAGATGAAGAGGACTTCTTATTCACTACTTCGAATTCCTGGGTGGTATCATCAGCCGCCACAACTGTGATCTCCCGAGTAGATGAATTAGTGATCGTATATCCCACGGGAACACCGGTTTCCTTCAGATAATACTTACCGTAAGGGATATCCGTAAACTCGGCAATACCGTTACTGTCAGCTGTAGCATGACGCCACTCATACATCACGGAACCGTCCTTGAATACAAAATCGGCGATCTGCTGGAGAATCGTAGCATCCTCAGGCTTATCATAGCTGTAAAGTGTGAAGACCGCACCGGCAAGAGCCTTTCCGTCATCATCCACCTTCTTCACAACTACCTTCCCCAGCTTCTTTTTGTTATAAACAGTCACTTCACTGTTCTTGCCGGTTCCGTCTGCCACCACCTGATATGCGGTGGTATCATCAAGCTCATATCCGAAGGGAGCTTTATACTCAACAAAGTAGTAATTACCATATTCTGCGACAAACTCTGCCTCACCGAAGGCGTCGGTCTTCACCTGACCCACACGCTTATCCTTGGAAGGATCGGGAACGGAGCCCAGCATCCTGTATACATAGAATTCTGCTCCTGAAAGTTCCAGCTTGCCCTTGCTCTCGCTGTCCAGCTTCTTAACCTTGATGGTGGTGGTCAGCTTATAATCCTTGATGGGGCCGTTCTTTGAATCGGTGGTAAATTCCACATGAGAACTGTTGGCACCGATCTCAAAGGTCTTGGTCACCGCATCATAGCCTTCAGGCGCGGTCTCGATCAGCTGGTATTCGCCCCAGTCAAGACCGGTATAGGAAGCCTTGCCATCCTTGTCAGTCACAAGTGTGGCCACATCTTCCTTGGTCTTTATGAACTTAAAGAAGCTCTTCTCTCTCCTGATGGTGAACTTCACGCCCTCCATAGCCGTATAATCGGAGGTGGTGCAATCCAGTTTCTCCAAGGACAGGCTGCCCTTGAGTCTCTGATCGTATATATTTCCCTTACCGTCGTCACCCTTAAGGACGATGAGGGTTCCGTTATCCTTCGTGCTGTCCACAACAAACTGATAAGTTTTGTCATTCAGGTCATATCCGTCGGGAGCACTAATTTCCTTCACATAATAATGTCCTTCGGGAACGAAATCACACTTGACCACTCCGTCTTCGCCGGAAGTAAGCCTGGTGAACTCCTTATCCTCATCCATATCCCAGACCACAAACTCAGCACCGGACACGGGAGACTTCTTATCCTCTCCGTCCAGCTTTGTGAACTGGATAGACGCATAGTACTTTGTATTCTCTATGGTAAAGGATGAATTGATCTCATCCTCCGTCAACTCAAAACGCTTAACGACCGCACCGGTATAGCCCTTAGGTGTATCAGTCTCCTCCAGGATGTAGGTACCGAGAGGAAGAGCCGAGATCTTCAGTGCGCCGTTTTTATCACAGGCCATCTTAACCGCTGTCTTCACCGATGCGTCATATTTGTAAACGCCGTCAGCTCCGCTTACTCCCACAGGACTCTCATCCGCCTTCTTAAGTACAAAGAGTGCGCCGGGCAGATTCTTGCCTTTTTCGTCAGTCTTCTGAATGGAAACCGAACCCCTAAGCTTAGTGTTCGTCATCTCAATAACGCCTGACAGCTTCTTATTGGAGATAGTCACTGAAGCGCTCACCGCGCTGTCGGCAGTCGGTGCCACAAAACCGGGAGCCTGCTTTATCTCAACGAAATGGTATGTTCCGAAGGGAAGGCTGTTGACAAATATCTTACCTTCCGGATCCGTGGTATATACCTTATCGGAGTAAGGCTTGCTGCCATTGTAAAGCTTGAACTGGGCACCCTCCACAGGCGTATTGTCATCCGCTTTCTTGACCAGCGTGATATCTCCTCTTACCACCCTGTTGGTGATGGTAAAGGAAGCATCCATGTACTCGCCCTTGATATATACCTTCGGGCTGGAATAGGAAACCGCATAACCGAAGTTGTCCGAAAGAGCCTTTCCGGTCTCATCTTCCACCTCTTCCACGGTATATACATCATCCGGCAGATCACTTACGATGATCGTATTGCCGCCGGTGATACTGAATACCGTTCCGTTCGTTGCAGGGTTCACCACAAGCTCTTTGGTAGTGGCATTCCTGATCACAAAATAATATGTGCCGCCGTTTACCACCGTTTCCCCGTCGTAAACCACTTTTGAAACCTCCAGGGATCCCTTAGGCTTCTCAATGATCACCTTGGGATTCTCTATGGTCACGCTGGTTTCGGCATCCTCTGCCTCCGCAAGGGTAAAGGAGGTCACGCCATCGGGCGCCTTATCGGAATAATCATATCTGTATTCATCCTCTACACCCTCGGGGAGCTTTGTCTCCTTGATATAATAGGTCTTGCCTGCAGGAAGTCCCGTTATGGTAAGGGAACCGTTATACGTGGTGAGTGTAGATACCACGCCGTCTGCGGCATACTCGAAAGTGGTGCCGTTTGTATTGAAGGAAAGCTTCGTCTTGAGAGCCTGGTCGGAATAAACTTCAAACTCGGCACCGTCAAGAGGATTCTTCTCATCGTCCACCTTCTCGATGATGACCTTGGTCACCTTATCCTCATTTTCAGGCTCGCCGCCCACTACTATGTTGAGCACTCCGCTGGCGGAGGTGACATCTGACATAAATGACAGGGCGTGCAGCTCCTCGCCGCCGGCCTTGGGAATATTCCTGGCGATAAGGCTTCCGGCTATGGCTCCCTGATTGATGTTGGCATCGGGGGCAAAGACGATACCCACGCCGGATGATACTGATGCGGTACCTGCAAAAGGAGCATAAGTTCCGTCATCCTTCTTTACTATAAGGTTGATCAGCTGTCTGGCTCCCCAGTATGCCTTCTTGGCTGACTCTTCTGTCTGCTCCGGCTGATATGCGGGGTTGAAGTCACCGCACTTGTCATTTACCAGGGAGAACAGGCCGATACTGGTGGCATTCTCGGGAACAACCAGGTTGATGACAGCGAATTCGTGATCGCCCATCACTATTCCGGGATTGCCGGGAAGGCTGTTATAATCAAAATTGTATACGACTACGTCATCACTGGTTTTGCTGTTTGCCAGCTTGACCGAGAAGTCAGCCAGCGAATTCAGCTCACTCTTAATGTTTATGGGCGAATAAGATGCGTCTGCACCATAGGCCTTGATGACGCGTACCTTTCTGTCATTGTTACTCTGGTTAAGCTTTGACCAGGGCTCGAGAACTTTATATACATTCTCGGAACCTGCCACTATGAATCCGGGATTGTTCAGACCGCCTGAAGAATTATACTCAAAGGAATCCTGGAAATAACTTACATTGTCACCGTAAGGATTGGTCACGGTGATGGGATCTGAGAATTTGATATTCAGTCCGTCTGCATCAATGCCGTCCTTTTCATATTCTTCTCCCGAATATTTAACATAGGATCTGTAGGTACCGGCGGGAACATAGAATCCGGCGTAAGCCACACCGTTGGAATCCGTGGTGCGGGCATCCGATACGAAATCCACTTTTCCGTCCTCACTGCGTACGCCCAGATATACCTGTCTGCCCTCTACGGGGTTATGATTCTCATCATATATGGTCTCTTTTACAAAAATGGTATTTCCCATCAGCCTGTTACGACGGGAGAAATTGCCGTTCTCATCAACCGAAGCACTGTATCCGCCGCTTCTGTCCATGAACAGACCGCACAGATTACCAAGGAATACATCGTTTGCTGCGATGGTACCCTCGGTATGGCCGTTAAGATTGATAGACTCGGTAAAGTAACTGAACTTTCCGGCAGTGCTCATCGCACTCTTTATCTCGGAGAAGGAGATGGGATTCTTATTTGCGTCATCCTCAGCCGCCTTCAGCACTTCCTCTTCATAATCAAAAGGGATTATCTCTTCAACCTCTTCTTCCAGCTGCTCCTCATTCTCAACAAGGGGCTCTCCGGCTTCTTCTTCAACCTGTTCTTCTATACCCGACACTTCCGCATGCTCTGCGTCTGCTGCATCCATGGCTTCCATGGCTGAAGTATCATCACCCTTGCCCTCGGCTGTGGCTGCCGCCTCGCCTGCGGCGAGAGTCAGATCGTCATCGTCGGAATCATCTGAGGTCTCAGGTACATCAACATCAGCCGGCGCAGGAATGACCGCAGGATCTGCTGCGGGATCAACTGCAGGATCGACTGCAGGGTCTGCCGCGGGATCTGCTGCAGGATCTGCTGCAGGGTCTGCCGCGGGGTCAACTGCAGGATCTGCTGCGGGGTCAGCTGCGGGGTCAGCTGCGGGATCTGCTGCAGGGTCAACTGCGGGATCAGCCGCGGGATCTGCTGCAGGGTCAACTGCAGGATCTGCTGCGGGATCAACCGCGCCATCCTGGTCACCGGAGCCTGATCCGTCATCTGAAGATCCTGAACCGTCATCATGATCATCATCATCGGACTTCTCATCGTCCTTTTCACCATCCTCAGAACCCGAAGGATCCTCATCGGAGTCCTCGCCTGCATAGAGCCTGGACACATCGGTGATGCTGCTGATGGCTCCGCCTGCGTTGGCTGCGAGCAAAGCGGCAAGTATAAGCAGCACAAGTGCTACCTTTACCTGTCTTTTCGCCCAAAGTCGCTTCATAACCTCAAATACTTTTTTCATGGTTAACCTCTTCCCTTTTTTGCAGGTTATCTGGTGACTACTTTATCCTTCATAATGCCATGCACAACAAGTCTTTTTTTATTCGCCCCGCTGCCTGAACATGTAGCCAGGGTCAGCGTGGAATGATCCGTATCGGGGGACACATTACAGTCCCTTACGCTCTCGTCTAAAGCCATCTGCTGATATTCGCTGTATTCCTCATCATTTTCACAGAGAAAAAAAGTATGGGATGACGGCTCCGCAATATAATATGAATATATCTCAAATCTGTATGCACACTCCGGTGTGTAATAATAGAAATCCGGATTATTCTTCAGGGCGTCCTCTTCCTTAAGGAATCTCTTGAGTGATCCGAACATGGAGCCGTTTTTCATGTTATGTCCGAAAAGAAAGGTATTACGGTCCGTCAGATCGGCAGCCGATTTGCTCTCCAGAAAGATACATCCGCTGGTATTCTCTTCTTTTTCAAAGGTACGGTGAAGATAATAATCGTCATCCTCCCCCTGAACCACCGGGTAACTGATGGAAAATCCCGGAAGATAGATCCAGCCCGTCACGTCTTCGTTTTTAGCCGCCAGGCTGTCAAAATCCACGCTAAGCTCCGGGATCCCGGCATCTTCCAGCAATTGGGAAAGGTCCTTATCCCCGCTCCCCGCCGGCATGGCCTCGGCATATTCCGAAAGCTGCGAATATTCTTCGGCGCCCTTTTTATATTCACGGCTCTGAATGAAGTAGATCACCAGAAATACCACGATCGCCACTACGAGAAGAGCTTCGATTATCCCAATGATCACATTTTTCATTAAAACCTGCCAAATAAGCGCCGTTTCAGTCCGGCATCACAACAGAACAAAATGACAAATGCCGAAATTTGCCTACTTTGTAACAGTTTACCATATGTTCACAATTTGTTCAATATTTTTATGAAAAAATTTTACAATTACTTCCAGACACCTTTATCCAGGAAAGTCCTGCATCTGTCAATGGCTCTGTCGGTTATCTCCTCATCATAGCCCATAAGTATCAGCAGCTTGATGGCGTTCCTGCTTTTTGCCCAGCCGGGCATGAGCTTATATCCGAAGCTTATATCCCCGGAATCCGTATCCACATCCTCCGAAAAATGGTAATTGACAAATTCCTCCTCCAAAAGTCCTGCAAGCTCCAGATCATGTGTAGCCGCAAAGCACAGGCTGTGCTTCGACAGATGTGAAAGGATCTCCGTCGAAGCGGCCACCCGTTCAGCGGTATTCGTCCCCCTGAGCACCTCGTCTATCACGCATAACAGCGGCTTCTCTCCTCCCGTCAGATCCATTATCCGCTTAAGGCTCTTTATCTCTGCCATATAATAGGAATCACCGGCCAGCACATCATCCGATATGGCCATTGAAGTGGCCGTCACAAAAAACGGTGCCTCATAGGACTTTGCACAAACGGTATAAAGAGTCTGTCCCATTATGGCCCCCAGGGCAACGGATCTTAAAAACGTGGATTTGCCCGAAGCGTTGGACCCGGTGAGCAGAACACTCTTTGAGAAGTCGGCATCGTTTTCCACACAGGCCTTTACCAAAGGATGATACAGGCCCTTCGCCCTGTAATACCCGGATCTTTCCGCCGAGAATGAAGGGCGGCACCATACCTTCAGTGATCTTCTGTATGCCGCCAGAGCCAGACAGGCATCCAGCTCCCCCGCCTGACGGGAAAGGGACAGGATATCTTCTTTTTTATCCATGACCTCTTTCAGCATGGAATAAAATCTGATCAGATCCACATGGAGATACATCCGGAAATAATCCAGTATAACGTCCGTAAGGTTTCCCGTACCGCTCCTGCCGGTGACCAGAAGAAAGGATCCCCGCTTTAAGGATGCTATCCTGTCGCAGACCGAGTTCATTTCGGCAATCCTTAGGCCTGCCGCATTTTCTCCCGACATTTTTTTCAGATGTCTCACGCTGTCTATCAGTCTGATGACGGATATGATACAGCGGGCGTAGCCTTCTATCTTCCGCTGTCTGTAAAAATACACACACAGGTTTATGAAAAGCACCGCAAAAAAGACAAAAAAACCGGCCATGGGACGGACAAAGATCAGCACAACGCTCCCTATGCCGGCCAGAAGGCACAGCACCTCCGTAAATATTATCCTGCCGGTATCGGAGTTGTTGTAAAGTGTCTCCAGCGCCCGCATACAGTCGCAAAGTGGAAGTATATCCTCCCTGCCTATGTCCGAAAGGATCAGGCCCAGATGAGCGGAATGATCCGGATCATCGTACAGAAAGCTGACCAGCTCGTCCCTTTCCCTGAGCACCGTCTCATCCATACAGGGGGATCGGAGCATGTCATATAAAACCTCTTCCCCGTAAAACGTCCGACATACGTTTATCTTCTCATAAAGAGCCTGCATGCTCAGATCGCGGAAGGTTATATCGTCAACCCCGTTCTCCCGTTCCAGGCCGAGATGATAATGGGTCACCCGCTCCAGACGCAGGGGACTCATCTCATTGGGTTCAAGGGATCCGAATTTCTCCCTCAGTTCATTCAGATATTTCTTTCTTTTTTTTCTGTCGTCCAGAGCGGTCTTTACTGCCGCCGCCATAAGGATCAGACCGAGTATTATCAGAAATCCCTTCATCTGTATGTCAGCTCCTTGTGAGAGTGTCGGTTATTTCCTGTGCTTTTCTGTATATCTCATCCCTGTCTTCACCCACAAAGAATTCCCCGTCCATATATCGTATGGCCCCGTTTATCATGGTCATCTTCACATTCTGCTTCGACCCGGCGTATACCAGGTTTTTTGCGATATTGTTTACCGGCTGCATGTTGGGCTGTTTCAGATCGATCATGATCATGTCGGCTTTTTTCCCCGGGGAGAGCACATCACAGTCACGAAGTCCCATCACCCTTGCGCCGCCCACTGTAGCCATGTGGAGCACCTTGCGTGCATCCAGGGCGGATGCATCCTTATTTGCAAGTTTGGCAAAGGCTTCCGTCAGGAACATCTCCCTGAACATATCAAGACAGTTGTTCGACGCAGGCCCATCGGTACCTATAGCCACCTCTATGCCCGCCTCAATGTACCTGGTGACATCGGCCATGCCGGAGGCAAGCTTGGCATTGGAAGCGGGATTTGTAACTATTCCCATACCCCTTTTCTTAAATACGGCCACATCCTCATCACTCAGATACACGCAGTGATATCCGCCTCCGCCGTGATCGAAGATCCCCAGGGAATCCAGGAACAGGGTCGGGGTAAGCCCGCCGTTCCTCTCCTTACAGGACTCCACTTCAAAAACCGTTTCGGAATTATGGCACCACACAGGGGTTTTGTATTTATGCGCCAGGTCGGCCACTTTTTCCAGCAGGGACTTCGAGCAGGTATATTCCGCATGAAAACCCGGAATAAAGCTGTTAAGGCTGTCCTCCTTATTATATTTAAGATACCACTCCTCCAGTTTTTCCACCGACTGGGAGAAATCGTTCAGGCTGCCGGTCTGCACGCATCTCATGCCGCAATCTTCAAAGGCATCGGCTATGGAATCCGGAGTCAGATACATCTCGAACACTCCGGTAACGCCGCTTGTGAGATATTCCAGTATCGCCAGCTTTGACAGATGGTATATATCCTCAGGACTAAGCTTTGCCTCCCTGGGAAACACTGCCTCATGGAGCCAGGCATCCAGGGGCAGATCATCCGCCAGAGACCTCAGAAAGGTCATGGCCGAATGGGTATGGGCGTTTTTAAAGCCCGGCATGAGAAGATTGTTTTCCACATCGATCTGACGGTCAAAATCACCCTCTTCCGGCTTTTTGGGGCCCACATATTCTATGCGGTCATCCTTTACGTATATTTCACCGTCGAAGATATCTTCATATTCCTTCATGGTCAGTATCTTTGCGTTGTAAAATCTGTATCTCATATTCTTTCCTCTCCCCCTGAGACTACACAAAATGTCATCCTGAGACTACCTACACCAAATGTCATCCCAAGGCTTCAGCCGAAGGATCTTTTTCAAAATTCACCTGACATTACCCTTCTCAAAAATTCTTCGTCACTTTGTTCCTCAGAATGACAGCAAGGGTAATGCAGTCTTTCACCCTGCAAAAGCATCACGGATGCTCTCCGTAAAGGGAGGATAAAGTATCCCGCGGTTCGTCACTATCGCCGTGATCAGCTCATGGTCGGTCACATCAAAAGCCGGGTCATAGCACTTCACCGAAGGCAGCGCCATAGGCTGTTTATAAAACTTTGACCTTATCTCCTCAGGATCCCTTTCCTCTATGACTATATCATCTCCTGTTTTACAGTTCAGATCCACAGAGCTTAAAGGGCCCAGGACATAAAAGGGTATCCCGTAAT
>JAEEZH010000189.1 GCA_016288495.1 Lachnospiraceae bacterium | reverse complement strand
TATGATCGGTACATACAGGAAGAGAATCACCGTGTATGAGATCAGTCCCAACAAAAACTTATGCAATTTTCTGCTCAATTCTCTCTTATTCATTTATCTCGCCCCCAGATCTTCCAGATTACCCTTCCTCGTGTAGAGGAAAAGGAGAAGGATCGTCGCAACTATCAGGATCATGGATATCGCTGCTCCCTGCGGCCAGTTCTTTGCAGTGGTAAACTGGTTCTTTATAAGTGTTCCCATTACAAGAGAAGTTCCGCCGCCCATTATGTCTGTCACATAGTAATATCCAAGTGACGGTATAAAGATCATTACCACACTTCCGAATATCCCGCCCGAAGTGAGCGGCAGGGTGATCCTGAAAAAAGTCTTCACCGGCCCGGCTCCCAGATCCTTTGATGCCTCTATAAGCGACCGGTCAAGCTTTGATATGGAAGTATACAGCGGCAGGATCGCAAATGGGATCAGACAATATACCATTCCGACTACCACAGCCCCTCCGGTGTATAAAAACTGTATCGGTTCCCTGATCAGATGCATATTCTCAAGAAAAGTGTTCAGGATACCGGATGTATTCAGTAAGATCACAAAACTGTACAGCCTGGCCATGGAGCTTGTCCAAAAGGGTATGCTTATCAGTAAGATCATAGCCGACGCCTTTTTCTTCGGCATAAGTGCTATATAATAAGCTACCGGGTATCCTACCAGCAGACATATTATCGTAGACAGAAGAGACCAGCCGGCAGATTTCATGAATACATCCATGTACAGTGATTGAAACACATTCCTGTAGTTCTCTGTTGTGAACTTATATACGATACCTCCGTATGTGCCTCTGGACATAAAACTCATTACCAGGACATACACCAGAGGGATCACAATGAACAATATCAGCACCAGTGCTGTGGGCGATACCATGGCGATGGCAAATCCGGTACCCTTTTTATTTCTCTTTTTTCTCTCTTCCATCAGTGATCACCTCCCGCTGCAGCTTATCCAGATATTTGTAGACCGCATCATCCCTGTTCTTGATGAGCACTCCTTTTGAAGGATCCCAGGAAAGAAAGACCTTATCCCCTATCGAAGGGATCTCTTCATCCGGAAGCCGCATCAGTTTAACTTCATTGCCATTGGGAAGACCTATATTGGCCTTGATCATATTTCCGACAAAAACAACTTCCTTCACGGTACCGTACAGAGAATAACCATGTTTTCTTTCTGATGAGAATTTCATATTCTCCGGTCGTACGGAAACCACCACCGATTCATTGATCTGATAACCCTCGCCTTCACACAGCGCATGTCCGCATTCCGTACCGACTCTTACGATATTACCTTCGGTCTGCTGTACCACGCCGTCGAAAATGTTTGACTCTCCGATAAAGCTGGCCACAAATCTGGTCTTTGGATGATTGTATATTTCCTTCGAAGTATCAAGCTGTTCCAACACTCCGCCGTTCATGATCGCGATGCGGTCACTCATGGTCAGCGCTTCTTCCTGATCGTGGGTAACATATATAAAAGTGATCTGAAGCTTTTTCTGAAGCCTTTTCAGTTCCAGCTGCATCTGTTTACGAAGCTTCAGATCCAGCGCACCGAGGGGTTCGTCAAGGAGCAGTACTTTAGGTCTGTTGATCAGCGCCCTTGCTATGGCGACCCTCTGCTTCTGACCGCCCGACAGCTGTGAGGGTTTCCTTTTTTCAAAACCCTTCAGACATACAAGATCAAGCATCTTTGAAACCCTTTCGGATATCTCATCCTGTTTTACACCTTTGATCTTCAGGCCATACGCTATGTTGTCATATATATTCATATGAGGGAAAAGCGCATAACTCTGAAATACGGTATTGACGTTTCTCTGATAGGGTTCCTTTTTCTCTACGTCCTCACCTTCCACCAGGATCCTTCCCGAAGAAGCCTCTTCAAATCCTGCTATCATCCGAAGTGTTGTTGTTTTGCCGCATCCGGACGGACCCAGAAGTGTCAGGAACTCTCCTTCCTTTATTTCCATGTTCAGACACTTAACAACTTTGTTACTCCCATATGTTTTCTCTACATTTTCAAGTGTTACTATATTACCCATACTTCCACTCCGTTTCCTGATGATCCTCAATGACCGATTGTCAATTACAGGGCCGACTCTCCTCTCTCACCGGTACGTACTCTCATCACATCAAATACGTCATAAATGAAAACCTTGCCGTCTCCCACGGTGTCCGAGTTCACATTTTCTCTTATGTCTATAAGCACATCATCGAGTTCACTGTCTTCCATGACTGATACCACACATATCTTCGGGAGAAGATTGATGGAAAAATCAGGTAGGGACATCTCTGCCACATATCCCTTCTGACGTCCGCATCCCATTACAGTGAAGATCGACATTCCGTGACATCCGTGGTTTGAAAGAATGACCTTTATCGCATCGAGTTTTTCCGGTCTGGTATAGATTTCTATTTTTTTCATCTTGTGTTCCTCCTTATCGAAAACGGCTTACGTTTTTCTTAGATGCATATTAACCGAACAGAAAACCTTTTGTAAAAGTCCAAAATATCTATATGCTTATAATCATTCCGTTATAAACCGAACATCTTCTTATATCTTTACAAATAAGAATGAACTGATATAATTCAATGGTAACCATAATTACTCCAACTGAATTAAGGACCTGAAAATGGATATTTTACAACTTACATACTTTAAAAAGATCGCGGAACTGGAAAACGTTTCAAAGGCTTCGGAAGAATTAATGGTAGCCCAGCCTTCTCTGAGCAAGGTGATCAAAACCCTGGAAACGGAACTTGACACAAAGCTTTTTGACAGGGTGGGGAAAAAAATAGTACTGAACAATAACGGAAGGATCCTTCTCGCCCACACCAACCTGATCTTACAGAATATAGAAGACGCCCGCGCCGAAATAATGGATTCCGATTCCAAGCTTACCGGAACCGTCACCATATCGATGCAGGCAGCCACAAGAATGCTTCCCGACATCCTCCTGGGTTTCAGAAGACTGTATCCCACTATAAAAATTGTTGTAAAAAAACAACTGGAACTGGCCACCAATATCGAAACGGATTTTCACATTTTTTCATCCAGATCACCTGTATCCGATGACAATACCATCACTCTTCTTAAGGAAGACTGCCTCATGGCAATGGCCAAAAACCACCGTTTATCCGATCTGGAATTTGTTGATATGAGAGATTTTATCAATGATGAATTCATTATCCTTCAGGATCATAAGAGCCTGAGCGACATGCTGGAAGAATATTGTCATGATGCCGGTTTTATCCCCAATATCAGCCTGGAGTGCGACCATCAGAATTCCGTGCTGTCCCTGATAGAAAACAATCTCGGAGTCTCCATAATCCCGTTGAAGACATGGAACGTAAAAGATCATGACGGCATCATATTAAAACCCATCCGTAACAAAAACAGTGTGCGGTATATCAATTTACGCCAGAGATCAAACGGCTATCTTTCAAAAGCCGCCCTTTTGTTCAAGGATTACCTCATCGACCTTTTTGCTTCCATATAATGATTTTTGAATAAAGATATATTTCATAATATATTGGACAACGCCTCGTCTTCTTATTTATATTCATCTTAAAAAAAGAAAGCGAGGTGTTTTTCATGTTCTTAAACAACCCTGAAATAAAAAAAGATGATATCTTACAATACTCCATGGACTACTGGAACCCCAGTAAGACAAAGGAATGGCTTGATCAGAAGATTGATTTTGTTATCGGAAAGAGATACGGGTATTTTTTTGAAGATATGAATGGGGAACGTTTTTTTGACATCCATCTCAACGGAGGGACCTATAATCTCGGTCATCATAACCCGGAGATCATGGATACCCTGAAAAACGCCATGGATGAGCTGGATATCGGAAATCATCATTTTCCATCCATCACCAAAGCGCTTCTGGCAAAGAAACTTCACGAAAACACTCCCGGGGATCTGAAATATACGATCTACTCAACCGGAGGCGGCGAGGCTGTGGATGTCGCTATCAAAACTGCCCGCTACACCACGGGAAAGAAAAAGATCATTTCACTTTCAGGCTGTTACCACGGTCATACCGGGCTGGCTGTCTGTACCGGAGATATGATGTTCAAACAGCCCTTTCTCTGTGAAGGTTCTCCCGACGAATTTGAGCAGGTGCCTTTTGAGGACACCGAGGCGATGGAGGCTGTCCTTAAAAAAGGGGACGTCGCCGCAGTCATTATAGAAACGATACCGGCAACATACGGCTTTCCCATACCAAGAACCGGATATCTTCATGAGATCCGGGAGCTTTGCAAAAAATATGATGTCCTCTATATCGCCGACGAAGTCCAGACAGGGCTTATGAGAACCGGAAAATTATGGGGGATCGAACATGAGGATGTCATACCGGATATGATCGTCACCGCCAAGGGATTCGGCGGTGGAATATATCCCATCGCCGCCACGATAGTAAACGACAGATGCGGAGCATGGCTCAGGGAAAAGGGCAGAATGCACGGATCCACCTGCGGCGGATCTGACCTCGGGTGTGCCGTTTCCTTAAAAGTCATTGAAATATGCACCCGTCCCGAAACCGTAAAAAATGTACAGTTCCTTCAGAAATACATAAATAAGGGATTAGAGGATATCCGGGCGAAATGCCCCGATTTCTTCGTGAATATCCGTCAAAGAGGCGTCATCCTCGGACTGGAATTTGACTATCCCGAAGGAGGCCGTCATGTAATGCAGGCGCTTCGAAGACACGGCGTATGGGCCATTTATTCCCGGCTCAATCCCAGGATCCTGCAGTTTAAGCTGGGGCTTCTGGCAGACAGGGACTATTGTGATGAGCTGCTTACACGTTTGGAAGCCGGGATCATTGAAGCGGGGAATTGTTTAAAACACTGAAGAGGAAAAAATGTTTGAACAGCTGATTGATGAAATAAACGGATCCTACAGGATCAATGCCATACATGCAGAATTGCTCAAGGTATCGGAGAATACCACTTTACGCATTGATACGGCAGATAATGTACCCTACATACTCAGGATCAACAGACCTTCATATCACAGCATTTCCGAACTGGAAAGCGAAACCCGGTGGATGGATATTATCCGTCATGATACGGATATCCATGTCCCTGAAGTAATAAAAAATTCAAAAGGCGAATATGTGTCCGGATTTTCAGAATCCACAAAATACGGTCGATATTACAGCATATTCTCCTTCATATCGGGCCGGGACCTCCAGGCAGGATCCGTTGAAGAACTGAAAAAAAATATAGAGGCCGCCGGGATGACTGCGGCGAAACTGCATAAGTGTACCATAAATTCCGATCAGGTCAGACAGCTGCCCCGTTTTTGCTGGGATTATGAAGATCTCCTGGGGGCCAACCCCCGCTGGGGCCACTGGTCGTTCCATCCTCTTTTGTCAGAACAGGAGAAAGAGAAAATCAAAAGCTTCTGTTACTCTATTAAGAAAAAACTCGATGAATACGGAAAAGGACCCAACAGATACGGAATGATACACGGAGATCTCCATCTCTCAAATTTTATTGAAACTCCGGATAAACTGTACCTGATCGATTATGATGATTGCGGTTACGGCTGGTTCCTTTATGAATGCGGCTGTACCCTGATGCAATACAATGATCCTCTTGAGGAATTGTCCCAAAGCTGGATCAGGGGCTATACAGGTATCAGAAATCTTTCCGACAAGGATCTGGAAATGATCCCGGTCTTTATCCTGATGAGAAGGATCGCACGCATCGGATGGATGGCATCACACTCATCGTCGGATACTGCTGCATCGGTTTCGGATTTCAGGACTTATATCGATGTCACCATCGACCATGCATCAGCCCTGTTCACAGCGTCTTAAGCCTCCTGTAGGTTATGAAGGCAAGGGTCAGCTGGGCCAGGGCAGTCAGTATCCAGCTGACCGGATAGGACAGATACAGGGTTTCCAAAGTGGGATACATCTTAAACACCGTCATGATCCACAGTATACGGAAACCGCAGGCACCGATCAGGGATACGATCACGGGAAGCACTCCCCTGCCCATACCTCGCATGGTCCCCACAGGCCCCTCCATGATCACACAAAGGGCGTAGGTGGGGGCGATGATCGAAAGTCTTTTCATGCCGTAGGCGATAACCTGTGCATCAGAGGAATACAGCGACAACAGTTGAGTACCAAGGATAAAATATGCGGGCATGCCCATGATGATGCCCGTAAGCGCTCCCGTGAGCTCACACAAAAGCAGCACCTTAAGTATCCTGTCAAACTTCCTGGCGCCGAAATTCTGGCCGGTAAAGCTGACGCAGGCCTGATAGGAAGAGTTCATGGCGACATAGATGAAGCCCTCTATATTTGATGCGGCGGTATTTCCCGCCACTGCTATGGCCCCGAAACTGTTTACCGTAGACTGGATCAGTATGTTGGATATGGAAAAAAGCACACCCTGAACTCCCGCAGGCAAGCCCACGGATATGATCTCCTTCAGCCTGTCCGGAGATATCCTGAGCTTCTCCCTGAGCATGAACAGACGCATGGAACCCTTTTCCATCACCAGACATCTTATGACCAGGACTGTAGAAATGCACTGACTGATGATGGTGGCAAGAGCCACACCGGCCACACTCATATGCAGGCCTATTACAAACAGCAGATTCAATATCACATTGATCACCCCGGCGATCAGCAGATAAAAAAGAGGTCTTTTGGTATCACCCACTGCCCGAAGCAGGGACGCGCCGAAATTGTATAATACTGTAACCGGCATACCGCAGAAATATATCCGAAGATATAAAACCGCAAGGTCCAGTATCTCCCCCGGAGTTCCCATAAACGTCAGAATAGGGCGCGCCAGAATAATACCCACAACCATTATCACCAAACCGGTGACAGAAGCCAGTACCACCGATGTATGTACCGTGTCGGATACCTCAACCGGTTTTTTGGCGCCCAGATACTTGGCTGCAGTCACATTTGCACCGATGGACAGCCCTATAAAGATGTTCACAAAGAAATTGATGAGGGAGGAATTCGCACCCACTGCACCCAGAGCATTTGAGCCCGCAAATTTACCCACCACGATTATATCCGCAGCATTGAAAAGAAGCTGCAGCATACCGGACAGGATAAGCGGAAATGCAAATACCAGGATCTGGGGCAAAAGCGCTCCGCTGGTCATATCGATTTTTTTATCGTCTTTTTTCATGTTTAATAGAATAACATTATCAATTGTCATTCTGAGCGTAGCGAAGAATCTTTTTCTGCATAAGATTCTTCGTCGCTTTGCTCCTCAGAATGACAACAGGTTATAATTCCTAGAATGACAACAGATTGTGATTCCGGGAATAACAAAAACAAGGGCATGCTTTATTTTAGCATGCCCTTGGATCATCTTCAACGATTCAGCAGATCACTTACGAACCAGATGTCTGGGAAGACCGTTTACATATATGGGTGTCAGCTCACCCATGATAAGAGGTCTTGCATATTTCTCATAGCCCTCATTAAGGCCGTCACCTGTTTCGTTGATCCACTCGTCGGGCACTGCCCTCTCCACATTTGCAATGGCATGGATATCATAAGCTGAGGTACCGCACTGATAAGGATCATCTCCGTTCCTGTCAAGAGTGATCATCATGCCGGTCTTGCCATCCTCTGCTGCCAGGACTGCATCATAGCCAACCTGGAAGGCCTCATTGATATCAGTGAGGGAAGCCATATGTGTAGCGGCTCTCTGAAGTGTGGAGAACTCGATGGGTCTTGTCTTAAGGCCGGTCTCCTTTGCCACCAGTGAGCACAGATATGCGGCTGTACCTGACATCTGCTTATGTCCGAAGGCATCCACTGCCACATTCTCATTTGCCAGCTCACATACATATTTACCGTCAGCTACCTTTACGCCCTCTGAAACCGCGATAACAACGGAAGCCTTCTTCTTTGCGGTCTCCTTTACCTTATCCATGAATTTATCCACATCAAAGGTTCTCTCGGGAAGATAGATGGCATCCACGCCGGTGCAGTCGCTTCCCTTTGCAAGGGCTGCCGCTGCGGTAAGCCAGCCGGCGTTACGTCCCATTATCTCAACTACAACTACAGTCTGTCTGTCAAAACCGAAGGACTCGTTATCCCTGATGATCTCCTTGATGGATGTAGCTATATACTTGGCTGCAGAAGCGTATCCGGGGCAGTGATCCGTGATAGGCAGATCGTTGTCTATGGTCTTGGGAACACCCATGAAACGCTGGGGCTTATTATGAGCAGCCGCATAGTCGGACAGCATCTTAACGGTATCCATCGAATCATTTCCACCGCAGTAGAAAAGACACTCAATATCATTCTTCTCCATGATCTCGAATACCTTCTCATAGGTATCTTCATGTCCCTCGATCTTGGGCATCTTAAATCTGCATGATCCAAGGAATGCACTGGGAGTACGCTTCAAAAGCTCAATACCGGTCTCATCCCCGATCTGCTCATCGAGATCACAAAGGTCGCCCTTCAAAAAGCCCTCGATACCGTGTACCATTCCGAATACTTTTTTTACGCCGAGCTTTTTAGCTGCCGCATAAACTCCTGCAACAGAGGAATTGATCACGGCTGTGGGGCCGCCTGACTGTCCTACTACAATATTACCTTTCATGTGTTTTCTCCTTTTCTTGATATTTAAGATCCTTCGCTTCGCTCAGGATAACAGAGCCACCGGATCCTTCGCGTAAATTATTCCTTAACTCCGCCGAGAGCCACACCGCCCACGATGTACTTGGAAAGCAAAAGGTAAACCACGATAACGGGCAGAATGGAAAATGCTATCATGCAGTATACCTGGCCCATATCAAACTTAAGGAAGTCTGCTGAACGCAGCTGTGCGATAAGTATGGGCAGAGTCTTTTTCTTATCCGTGTGAAGCACCAGAGCGGGAACGAAGTAATTATTCCAGCTGGCGACAAAAGTGAAGATCGCCTGAACCGCTATGGCGGGCTTCATCAGAGGAAAAGCGATGGTATTGAATATACGGAACTCGCCTGCGCCGTCGATCCTGGCTGCCTCTATAAGAGAGAGGGACAGGGTGGAATCCATATACTGCTTCATATAGAAGAAGGTGATGGGTGCGGCGATCGTAGGAACGATCAGAGGCACAAAGGTATCATCTATCTTCATCTTGTTGATCAGCTGTACGAAACCAAGAGCCGTCACCTGTGTAGGGATCATCATGACCATAAGGATAAAGGTGAACATGGGCTTCTTCAGTTTGAAATCATATGCGTGGATCGCATACGCCGTCATAGTGGAGAAATAGGTGCTCAGGAAAGCCGAGAGACCTGCAACTATAACGGAATTCAACATACCGAAAAGAACCGGCTGCGTACCGTGGATCAGATTGTTCCAGTTTTCAAACAGGTGGGTACTGGGTATGGGTGAAAAACCCGCTGTCAGTTCACCGTTTGATCTGGTGGCGTTTACAAAGAGGACGTAGAACCAGCACAGGCACAGGAAAGAAAGTACTATCAATACCACATATGCAAGCACTCTTCTGGCGCCGAGGCTCATACCCTCATCCAGCTGTTGATTTTCTTTATTTCCCATAATGATTACCTCGCTTTCTTACCGATTGCTTCCTTGTTTCCGGAGAAGTTAAATATGATCAGGCTCAATATACCGGTGATGATGAACAACAGCACCGAAAGAGCTCCCGCCATACCGTAATTCTTCGAGAACAGGTGTTTATTGAGGTACATTATAAGGGTCATGGACGATCTCATGGGATCACCCGTACCGTTTGTCAGTATCTGAGGTACATCGAACATCTGCAGACCGCCGATAAGGGATGTGACCATCACATACAGAAGTATGGGCTTAAGTATAGGCAATGTGATAAGGAAGAACTTCTGGGTAGCAGTACATCCGTCTATCTCGGACGCCTCAAACAATCCGGGATCTATACCCAGCATACCGGCCATCAACAGGATGGTGGTATTACCGAACCACATCAGGAAGTTCATAAATCCGACCAGGGTTCTTGTTGCAAGAACGTTCTG
>JAEEZH010000188.1 GCA_016288495.1 Lachnospiraceae bacterium | reverse complement strand
TTTTTATGCACTGATCATGCTTTTTTGCCATCTGATCTCGGTGACCGTGGGCATATATCTGGATTCCATTTCCCCTTATGTGGACTGGGGGGATGAATACAGTGCTCTGAGGGGAAACGTAAACACATATTTCAATATGGCTGTCATGATCTTTGCGGCCATTATAATGGGAGGTCTGAGCCTGCTGATCTATGAGGTGCTCATGGCTACCCTTTTCGCATATCATCTGCTGGTATTCCTCATTTTTGCCATGACAACGGCCATTATCTGCGGCTTAGGCTTCATGGTGGTGATCCCCCGCAATATGAAAAAAATGTAACCTTATTCAAAGGTGGTGTAGGGGATATCCCTGTATTCCTTCCGGGCTTTGTTCATGTAGCCCTTATACATCTCTTTGGTAATGTGATCGCCGCCGTAGGGCGTCATGGACTCTCTTACGAAAAAGTAGGGCCCCAGACCTGAGTCATCATCCTCGGGAGATCTGATCACGCCCTCGATAGGATCCAGGAAATGATATGCTCCGTAGATCCTTTCTTTTATCAGGGACTCGTAGTCCGATGCGCCGTTTACCGCATATTCATAAACATTGCCGTCCTCTGTCAGATAGTACTGGTATTTGTCGGTGCTCATGCATATCCTGTTCCAACTGCCCAGTCTGATGGAACGTATCTCAAACACAGGCATGATCTTGTCCTGGGTGATCTCCCCGATTATCAGTTCGTCATAGCCGTCGTGATTCAGGTCCTCCGTGTAGTAGCCCGTAAGCTCAAGAGGATCCCTGCCGTCGGAAGCATTTACAGTATAGGTCCATGAAGCCACGGGGCTCATGTTTTTGTCTATGAATTCAGAACCGGACAGATGATCCCTTATTCCCTGTTCATATTCTGCGATGACCTGATCGTATATCTTTGAAACAGCCTTATCAATGCCTTCGGGAGGAGTCCAGCGGTTGGAGATAAAGCGGTAACCCATGGGGGTTTCTTCCATCACCAGCTCGAAGGGATGGGTGTTGGAATCGTAGTCCTCCACTGTGTAATACAGGTGGAGCGTGCTGCCGGAAATGACACCGGAGTCCAGGGCTATGGGCATATAATTCGTATCCCCGTGGGCAAAAAGATACAGGTCAAAATCCTTCATGTATTCCCAGCTTAAGGGATACATGGCGTCCCCGGCGCTGATGCCTGAGGTCTCTTCCATGAAATCCTCTATCTGTTCCTTGCCTAGCCAGGTGAGATCGGTGTACAGCTCATCCCAGCCCATCTGCTCCATGAAGGCAGCCTCCACAACATCAGGATCCACATCAGGTGTGTCAAGCCCTGCTCCGTTGTAGAATACTTCATCCCAGTATATCCTGTCGGGGGAGGAGAACTCTATAGAGGTGAAGCCGTTATACTCCACGGTGTTCAGGTCATCCTCCACCATCTTAAGTTCCTGCTTTGAAAGCAGGCGCTCCTTGCCGTCGGTGACGGGGATCTTTTGCTCGAAATCAGTATCGGAGAGGGCGGATGTTTTGGGCTTTTCCTTTTCTTCGGACGCATCTTTTTTGTCAGTATCTTTTCCGACATCGTCTTTTTTGTCCGTGTCTTTTCCGTCTGCGGGGTCATCGTTTTTTTCTGATGAGGAGATGTCTGTTTCATTTTGGAGTTCAGAGTCCCGGTCGGTGCCGGTATCATCCGACATTCCGGATGAGGAAGTATCTTTTTCCTTAACGGTCTCAATGCTGTCGAGCGCTCTCTTTGCAAGTGTATTTATGACGCCGCAGCCTGTCAGGGACAGGGTGATGGCTGTCAGCAGCGGTATTATATACAGGGCTTTGTTCTTTTTCATGTCATATCCTTTCACGGCATATTATCAGAGCCTTTTTTCTTGGTCTAATATCATCAGTCAAGATTCTTCCTGTTGCTTCGCAACCCCTCGCCGGGGCGGCATCACACCATTTCATGGTGTGATATGCGTCGCTTCGCTCAGAATGACGAAAACAGTTGTCATTCTGAGGGTGTTGGTACAACTAAAACAACTGTCATTCTGAGGGTGTTGGTACAACTAAAACAACTGTCATTCTGAGGGCGTTAGCCCGAAGAATCTTATATATTATATCATGTCATTGACTGTATTTATACAGTTATGTGAAATATAGCTTTAAAAGGAGGTCAACAATGGGGAAGAACAAGGTGTACGGATATGCCAGAGTTTCTACGGCCGAGCAGAATGATGACAGGCAGGTGGCGGCTTTGCTTGAGGCGGGGATAGGCAGGAAAAATATTTATACGGACAAAATATCCGGGAAGGATTTTGTCAGGCCGCAGTATATCCGGCTGGTATCAAAGATAAAAGAGGGTGACACCCTTTATGTGTCCAGCATAGACAGGCTGGGCAGGAATTATGACGAGATTCAGAAACAGTGGAGGTATCTTACAAAGGATGTGGGGGCAGATATCTGTGTTCTGGATATGCCTCTTCTGGACACCAGGACCTGCAAGGATCTGATGGGTACTTTCATAGCGGACCTGGTACTCCAGATCCTGTCCTTTGTGGCACAATCGGAGAGGGAAAATATCAGGAAAAGGCAGAGAGAGGGGATAGAGGCTGCCAGAAAAAGGGGCGTGGTCTTCGGCAGGCCTAAAACTCCGCTGCCGGAAGATTTCATAAAGGTGTATAAGGAGTGGTACGCAGGTAATCTGACCATTGATCAGGCCGCGAAAAAACTGGATATGAAGCCGGGGACATTTTACGGAAAGGCGCGTAAGCTGATGAAGATGAGATGAGAAAAATGTCATCCTGAGCGGAGCGAAGGATCTTGATAGTTTTTAGTCTTTCAAGATTCTTCGCCTGCGCTCAGAATGACAAATGATAAGTCATCATAATGACAGAAGATATGTCGTATAAATGACAGATGATAGGTCATTACAACGACAAAGATTCAGATATATGCTCAGTCCTCCTCGGCCAGAGCTGCAGTGATGATGGCCATGGAATAAACCTCCATACCGTTGCAGCCGCGGGACAGGTCGTTGATGGGTGCGTTAAGACCCAGAAGGATGGGACCGTACGCCGAGAACTGTCCAAGACGCTGGGCTATCTTGTAGCCGATGTTTCCGGCGTTGATGTCGGGGAATACGAAAACGTTTGCGTGGCCTGCAACCTCCGAGCCGGGGCACTTTGTCCTGGCAACGGCGGGAGAAACTGCCGCGTCAAACTGCAGCTCGCCTTCGATGGCAAGATTGGGAGCCATCTCCCTGGCGATCTTTGTGGCCTCGATCATTTTGTCCACATCGGGATCCTTTGCGGAACCGTGGGTAGAGAAGGAGAGGAATGCCACCTTGGGATCGATACCGAAAATACGTCCGCACTCGGCACAGTAGATACCGGTCTCTGCGATCTCTTCTGCGGAAGGATGGATGTTGATGGCACAGTCACCGAATGCAAGCACTTCGTTGTCACCGGATGCGGATGCACGTACCAGGATGAAACAGGAGGATACCGACTTATATCCGGGCTTGGTCTTTATGATCTGAAGAGCGGGGCGGACTGTGTCGGCGGTAGAGTAGGTGGCGCCGCCCAGAAGGGAATCCGCAACTCCCATTTTTACAAGCATGGTTCCGAAATAGTTAGCCTGCTTCAGCAGCCCTCTTGCCTTCGCTTCATCCATGCCCTTGTCCTTGCGGAGCTCTACCAGCATATCAACCATCTTGTCGATGTCTTCGTAGTTGTCAGGATCGATTATCCTTGCGCCGCGGACATTGTAGCCTGCCTCCTCTGCGGCAGACATCACGTCATCGGGCTTTCCGATGAGTATGGGAGTGAGGAAAGTGCTGGCCAGAAGTCTGGAAGAAGCCTCCAGGATCCTGGGGTCAGTGCCCTCAGTAAAAACGATGGTCTTGGGTGATTTCTTCAGCTTTTCTATCATCGAGCCGAAACCAAAATTTGCCATGATATCAATTCCTTTCTTTTGAACAATGATACGGGAGCATCCGGATGCTTTTGTACGGAGGATGCATTCCCCGTTTGAAATAAAAAACAACATCAAATATTATATCATAATTGATGCTGTTTTTATTAAAAAAGATTGTATGAAATTAAGTACATTTTGTGTTGCAAAATCACGGAAATAAGCCATTTTTGTTAGTTAAATGACAAACAACACCGGCCGTTTTTTATTCGTCCACGGGAAGGAATTCTTCGTTGAATCTGTTCTGCTGTTCCAGCTTATATTCGGTCTGAAGATCCATGTATTTTATGAACATTTCTTCCGTGGTCATACCTTCCTCTGCGGCGATCTCGTTTATCACGGGCATCAGTTCTTTTATCTGCAGGCCGTTGGGAGTGTGCTGGGGATCGATGTCCTTGAGCGCGGTTTCCGCATATTTGTTGATGCGTACAATAATGCTTCTTTCTTTATCAGTCATGGTAAACCTCCTGATCCTTTTATGGTATGGATATCTCTGCCTGTATCTGCCGTTGATAGGCCGTTGAGTCCTTACCTTGGTTCCGGCATTTTTGCAGGATGATATAAAAATATCACCGGGACACATAAAAAACAAGTAAAAAAACATATGATAAGTATCCCAAATGTGATAAAATGGAAAAGGATTTTTTTACAAAAGGAGCATTTTGATGAAAAAATGGTTTAGCGACAGATATTTTAAACTTGGTCTGGCCATCATGGGAGGCATGTGCGGAGCCGGGCTGTTTATTTTTCTGTTATTCAATGTTTTTAATATGATCGACGAGGTCAAGGTGATAGTGGAGATCCTGTATCCCATCATAATGGGAGCGGCTTTCGCCTATCTGTTGTCACCTGTCCAGAGCTTTGTTGAAAATAGCATCATCATACCTGTGGGTGGAAAGCTTTTCAAAAAGCCGGTGAAAAAGGGCAATGGTGTCAGGCTCACCTCCACCATAGTCACCATCCTGTTTTTCTGCCTCATGTTGTTTATTCTGCTTAGGATAGTCATTCCCGAACTGGTAAAGAGCATTACACAGCTGATCAACAATCTGCCAGTTTACATGGATGAGATGAACAAATGGGTGGACAAGCTTTTGCGGGACAATGAATATCTGGCATCCCTTGTCAGGGATTACATCGATGTATCCGGTGAATCCTTCAAGGCCTGGGTGAGCGAGAAGGTGCTCTCCAGAGGCGGTTATATCGTCAAGCTCCTGTCCTCCAAGGTCATAGATCTGTTGTCCGTACTTTTGAACATAATCATCGCAGTGATAGTGTCCGTCTATATCCTGATGGCGAAGGAGGGCTTCGGAGCCCAGGCCAAGAAGTGCCTTTATGCCCTGGTCAAAAAGGAGACGGCAGAGGATGTGATAAAGGAAGTGGCCTTCATCGATAAGACCTTTGGCCATTTTATCACCGGCAAGATCATGGATTCCATCATCATCGGCCTGATCTGCTTTATCATATGTACCTGCCTCAGGATGCCCTATACCACCCTGGTGAGCGTGATCGTGGGCATCACGAACATCATCCCTGTTGTTGGACCGTTCCTGGGAGCCATTCCCTGCGCCCTTCTTATTTTGCTGGTGGATCCGAAGAAGTGCCTGTGGTTCATAATCATGATCATCGTTCTCCAGCAGGTGGACGGTAACATAATCGGCCCCAAGGTGCTGGGGGAGAGCACCGGTCTTTCTCCCTTCTGGGTCCTGTTTTCCATCACCCTTTTCGGCGGACTTTTCGGCATTCTGGGTATGTTTATCGGCGTTCCTCTGTTTGCCGTTATCTATGATGTATTCAAGAGACTGATAGTCCGGAGACTCAGAAAGAAAAATCTGCCGGTGGAAACCCAGGCATATCAGAAGAAAGAGTGAGCGGACTTCCTGTAATATGAACGTATCCGGAAAAGAGAGCCGGAACCCCTATGGATCTTTATTATGAAAAAAACTGATTTTTATTATGAACTGCCCCAGGAGCTTATAGCTCAGGATCCCCTGAGCGTCAGGAGCTCCTCCAGGCTTATGCACGTACCTCTTTCGGGAGAAAGATTCACACATCATATTTTCGACGAGATCACCGGTTTTTTTAAGGCCGGTGACTGTCTTGTCCTGAATGATACAAAGGTCATTCCCGCCAGACTGCTGGGACAGAAGGAAGAGACGAAAGGGGCAGTGGAACTGCTGCTCCTGAAACGGATCTCCGACAACAGATGGGAGACCCTGGTGCGTCCCGGTAAAAAATGCAGACCCGGCGTGAGGCTGTCCTTCGGAGACGGGAAGCTTAAAGCCGAAATAGAAGAGGTGCTTCCGGACGGGAACCGCATCGTGGCCTTTGATTTTGACGGGATATGGGAAGAGGTGCTGGACGAACTGGGACAGATGCCTCTGCCTCCATACATCACTCACCATCTGGAGGATAAGAACAGATATCAGACGGTATATGCAAAAAACGACGGCTCGGCTGCGGCACCTACGGCGGGGCTACATTTTACAAAGGAACTGTTGGCTCAGATAGAAGCCATGGGAGTGAAGCTTGCCTATGTCACCCTTCATGTGGGGCTGGGGACTTTCCGCCCTGTAAAAGAGGAGGACATACTGGATCATCATATGCATACCGAGATGTACCGGGTGTCAAAAGAAGCTGCAGACATCATCAATGAAACTAAGTCTTCCGGCGGCAGGGTGATCTGCGTGGGGACTACCAGCTGTCGGACCATAGAATCAGCAGCAGTCTTTGATGAGGCGGAGGACAGATATGTGATAAGGCCCTGCAGCGCGGATACGGACATTTTTATTTACCCGGGTTACGAATTTAAACTGCTGGACGGACTGATCACCAATTTTCACCTGCCGGAATCCACGCTGATCATGCTGGTGAGTGCCCTGGCCGGACGGGAGAGGGTGCTGGCTGCATATGAAGAGGCTGTGAAGGAGAGATACAGGTTCTTCAGCTTCGGCGACGCCATGATACTGATATGATGATGCATGATGCCGAACATTAAAACAATGGGGTTCGATGGTATCCGAGAGAGTCATGAAAAGATTCTTCGGCCTGAAGGCCTCAGAATGACATTTGTTTTTGAGATTGGAGAAAATTACTATGGTACTTAGAAGGGCAGAATTACGGGATATTCCCGGCATACTGGAGCTTTTGCTCCAGGTGGACATGGTCCATCACAACGGCAGACCGGATCTCTTCAAAGGTCCTGCCACAAAGTATGACGAAAAAAAGCTGCAGGAGATCATCAGGGATGAGATGACTCCTGTGTATGTATGTGTGGACGAGACAGGGAAAGTGCTGGGGCACGCTTTCTGCATACACAGGCAGATAAAGGATGACCCTGTACTCACGGATATCAGGACACTTTATATCGACGATATCTGCGTACATGAACAGGCCAGAAGAAAGCATGTGGGGCAGAAGCTTTATGAGACTGTTTTAGCTTACGCAAAGGAACAGGACTGTTATAACCTGACGCTGAACGTCTGGTCCTGCAACCCCGGCGCCCTTAAGTTTTATGAGTCTCTGGGGCTCGTTCCCCAGAAGGTTGGGATGGAGAAGATAATATAAAAATCTGTTTACTAAAACATATATTAATGGTAAAATGAATAAGGTTATTTTTTTAACCAAAATAGGCGCAACTTATTTTAAGGAGGAAACTAAAATGAAGAAAAGAATAGTTGCAACATTTCTTACGGCCGCTATGGTCATGACCATGCTCATGGGATGTTCAGGCAATTCCGCAAACAGCGGCGCTGACGCACCCGCACCAGCAGAGCCCGCTCCCGCAGCTACCGAGGAGAAGGCAGCAGAGCCCGCCAAGGAAGAGGCAGCTCCCGCAGCTCCCGCAGCAGACGCAGCAGCAGATACGGCAGCTGCAGCAGCAGACGCAGCCGGCGGAGATCTTGCAGGCAAAAAGGTTGGCGTATGTATCTATCAGTTCTCCGATAACTTCATGACTCTGTTCCGTACAGAGCTTCAGAGCTATCTTGAGAGCCTTGGCTTTGATTCAGCAAATATCACCATCGCTGATGGCGCTAACGATCAGGCTACCCAGACCAACCAGATCCAGAACTTCATCACCGACGGTGTGGATGTTCTTATTATCAACCCCGTTAACTCATCATCAGCAGCTACCATCACCGATATGGTAGTTGACGCCAATATCCCTCTGGTTTACATCAACCGTGAGCCCGATGAGGCAGAGCAGAAGAGATGGGCAGACAACAACTGGAATGTTTGTTACGTAGGATGCGACGCACGTCAGTCCGGTACCATGCAGGGCGAGATGATCGTTGACCTTGGTCTTGAAAAAGTAGACTTCAACGGAAACGGCAAGGTTGATTACATCATGATCGAAGGCGATCCCGAGAACGTAGACGCTCAGTATCGTACAGAGTTCTCCGTAAAGGCTCTTACAGATGCAGGCATCGAGGTTAACTGCCTTGACGATCAGGTAGGTAACTGGGATCAGAC
>JAEEZH010000014.1 GCA_016288495.1 Lachnospiraceae bacterium | reverse complement strand
GTTTTATCAATGAGACAGCTGATTTCGCCACTTTCCTCAAGACCACGCTGGCAGCGAATAACATAACGACAAAGAGCGTTATCTTCACCATCAATTCATCCCGCGTAGCGAACAGGGAGGCTTTTATCCCCGTAGTTAAGGAAAAGCAGATCCCCGGTATCGTTAAGGCAAATGCTTCAGACTATTTCCCGGTTGATATTTCCGGATATCAGCTGGCTCATTCAATACTTGACACGGTGACCGAGAACGGCAGTCAGCAGTACAAGCTGTTGGTTATGGCGGCACCGAAGCCCATGCTGGAGAGCTACTATGATCTGGCCAGAAAGGCCGGCCTTACCGTAGAGGCCATAGATTACAGTGGTAACAGTATCATTCCCATTATCAAGCATTCCATCACTTCTGAGCCCACCATGATCATAAAGGTGGATGAGCATATGACTCTGGTCACTGTCATGAAGAACAGGGCCGTGGCTCTTCAGAGAAATGTTAATACAGGTGCGGATGTGGTAGTCAGGACCCTGATGGAGAGCTCCTCCTTCAATAATCTGTCCTACACCGCAGCCATCAATACTCTCCGTTCGCAGAGACTGATCAGAAAGACCTTTGATCCCAATGCCGCAGATGAAGGCGATGAGAGAAACGAGGCCGATGATCTGCGTGAGGCAAAGCTGGAACTGACCGAGGCACTCAGAGGCCTTACCTCCAGTATCGTGAGAGTAGTGGATTATTACAATTCACGTAATGCCGATTCACCTATAGACAGATTTATCCTGACAGGTCTTGGCGGAGATTTCTCCGGTTTTGACAGGCTTCTTTCTCACGAGATAGATGCAAAGGTTGTGGCGCTTTCACATCTTGAGGGTGTGGCAGTTTCCCACAGCATGATGTCAAGGCGTATATCCTGGGGTGAATACATAGCATGTATCGGTGCTTCCTTAAGCCCCGTTGACCTGACGCTTCCCGATTATGCCAAGAGCGGCGGAAGAAGCAGGAGTGACAAGGCTGGCGGCAAAAAGGCCGGCGGCGGGGATGTCACGGTTGAACAAGTGGGTATCGTTGTCATGGTACTCGGTCTTCTGGCTGCGGTGGGCATGGCAGGATACAGTGTGTTTACGAATTACACCGAAAGCCTTCTGAACAGACAGCTGAAGGCGAAGGTTACCCAGCTGGAGCCCATCGAGCTGGTGTATACCGATTATCAGAATGCACAGCTTCTCTATGTGGATGCTACCAATATGTACAAGCTGACCCTTAACAACAACGAGGCTGTCATCGAGCTTATCGAAGAGCTTAAGAAAAAAATGCCCGCATCTATTGCTGTTGAGTCCCTTCAGACCGATGGCGAAGTGCTTACCATGTCACTGGCTGTGGACAATGAAGCCGATATAGGTGAGATCGTTCAGAATCTGCGTACCTTTGAAGTGATAAAGGATGTGGAATTCTCTTCGGCAGAAACCGAGGAAGACGATACCGGAAGGATCGTATGGAAGACCACCATTGTAGCCAGCTTTAAGGAGCCTGAGTCACCCTATACCATAGAGGATATAACAGGTGAGTCCGGCGACGTCCAGGCAGAAGAGCAGATTCAGCAGTGATCGGAGGTAGGATGATATGAATAAAAAACAGATACCCTTATTACTGGGTTTATTAGGAGTAGCGGCAGCAGTGCTTGTTTATGTACTGGTATTCAGCCCGACTAAGGAAAAAGTCAGCCGCTTAAGGGCAGAGGACCAGCAGCTCATGGCCAGGATAGCCGAATTGGAAGCTCTGAGGGATCAGAGAGATTATTTCATAGAAGAGACTGAAAAGATGTCCGCCAAGATCGATGAGATCTATGCCCAGTTCCCCGGCGGCGTGATGGCTGAGGATGCCATCCGCGAGGCTATGGATTTCGAGGACGGCTCGGCTGTCGAGAACAACGGTATAGCATATGATGTACCGTTGTCAGTGTACAAGCCCATAGGTGTTAGCGTGGAGAGTATGAAGGCCTCTACCGCAGATATGGAGGCTGACACTCCCGCTCCCACTCCCGATGCAGCTCCGGCCGGCGGTGATGTGGATTCCGTGGATGCGGAACCGGTACCTGCAGGTGGCGAGGAAGAGATAGATACAGGTTATGATCTCATGCAGCAGAATGTGATCTACACCTTCACCGGTGATCTGAACCAGGTGGAGAGAGTGGCCAAGGTAGTAAATGATAAGGATGACCGTGATGTCATTAGCAGCCTTACAATGGTATATGATGATTCGACAGGTTTGCTGGAAACAGAGCTGGATCTGAGTAAATATTATGTGACAGGACGTGACGACGTGGAGCATACTCCCGCATCCTTCAACGTACCTACCGGAACATCATCACTGTTCTCCACATATATCTCTTCTGCAGGATCGGCTGCCAACGGCGGTTCTTCCGGAGGAGGCGAAGGAACATCGGAGGGTAACGGTGCAGCGGCACCTCCCGCAAACTAATTAAATGTTTATTTCAGCCTTGCCGCACAGTCTGTGCGGCTTAGGCTGTATATATGGATGTAAATTATTTGCCATTTGGGACAGGGGATAATATCGATGGACCGGTCATGGCAAAAGAGTATAACCTTAGTATAAGCGAGGCACTCATGAAACGTATGATAAAAAACAATTTAAAAGATAACCGCGGTTTTTCGCTGGTGGAAGTACTGGTAGCTATGGTTATCATTGCTCTTGTGGTGGCACCTATTGCCGCGCTGTTCTCGTCTTCGGTGCGTATGAACATGGTTTCCAAGCGCCGTATGAACGCAGTGGGAATAGCCGAGGATACCATGGAGGCCATCAAGGCCAATTCCATATCGGATCTGTGCTACAAATTCCATGATCTTACCAAATTTGATCTGATCGATACGGATCTGTTTACCACAAATACTCCTGCGTCCAACGTACATGAGATAAGCACTTTTGCATTCGGGGCTTCAGGCATCAGCCATGTGATCTACCCCGGTGCCACGGATGATTATGATTTTGTACCGGATGCGGATGGTGACGGTACCCCTGAGAGCCAGTATTTCTATGAGATCGACAACATTCAGTTCCAGGACGGAAAGGAAGTATATGATGCTCTGGTAAAGGTAGATGCTACGCCTTACAAGGCTGCATCCCTTGCGGATCCCGAGCTTCAGCGTATCCGCTATAATTCATCCAGACTGGTGGATGTGGCTACCATCGCGGGAGATGAGAATTTCGCTTATCAGCAGAGTGATTCCATGGATACCCAGGGTTTTGCGGATCTTTCCATCGCTTCCTTTGACAGCACCCAGGTCAACAGGACGATCACTGTGAACATCGAACCCGGTTCAAGCAAGAATACATACATTGATTATGAGTATGTGGAGAAAACAAATCCTTTAAATACAAAGACCTACGGTTCGGTATGCGAGCCTTTTGTATCAGATGACACCAAGGAGATAAAGAATGTATTCCTTTTCTACAGAAGGGATTATGATTTCAACAAAGAGGATATCGTGATCAACTGTGATAAGACAACGGGCGGGAATGTGAATGTATATATAGTTAAGCTGGAACCCGCGGCCACAGGCCTGGATGACAGGGAAAAGGATTACAGAGTTACGGTGAATATCACCGGTACCGGTAAGGGCAAGATCAAAGTACTTACAAATATCGATTACAATCTGGCACATACTTTGGATGAGACCAAAACCGAGACTTATCCTCAGGGTACCTTTAAGTTTGCCGGTTCTCCTTTGGGACCTTCTACTTCTCCCAAAAAGGACGAGGTGGTCTTTGACCTGGCAAATACGACTTCGAAGGACAGATTCTATGACATACAGATAGACATCTATCGTCAGGATGACCATTCTACACCTATTTATACCCTGACCGGTAGTACCCAGGAGTAAGAGCAGAAAACGATTAAAATTGCGAGGAGATTATCATGAAAATATCGCAAATCTTCAAGGAAAAGTGGAAAAAGACGGATAACCGCGGTGCGGCCATCGTCATGACCATAGTGGCCATTGCCATCATAAGCGTGCTGGCGATCCTGGCTTTGTGGATAGCCTACATGAACTATTATATGAAGGTCACCGATATGAACGCCACGGATAACTTTTATACCGCCGAGGGTGTGGTAGAGCAGATACGTATCGGTCTTCAGACCGAGCTTTCTGACGCGTCCGGCAGGGCATACCGTAATGTTATGCAGAAATATGCCATGCTTGATGATGCGGAGAAAAAGGCGCAGTTCTTCAGTGAAGTTGAAAACCAGCTGAAAAACAGTCTTAAGAGCAGCGCATCCGATGAGCTTTACGATCTGTCAAGGCTTTGCAGATATGTGGATGCGACTAACAGTGATATTACTCCCGCCAACAGGTATAAGGCGTTTTACAATCTGGATATGAATGCAGCCGGCGATGTAGCCATAGTATCCGTAACGGATGGCCAGAGTGCGGCATCAACGGCTCAGGCCTTTATGGAACTTGACAGTACACATCATATCATTACGCTCCGTAACGTAAATGTGGAATATCAGAATGCCGGAGGATATGTATCGGTCATTAATACCGACTTCACCATGAAGGTTCCGGTGATCAATTTCGGCGTTCCTCTTTCCGATGCTGATTTTAACGTATTTGAATACTGTGTGATAGCTGACGATAATCTGGTGGCAAATGAGAGTTCCGATGCTACCTTTATTGGAAGCGTATATGGTGGAAACGGAAGCGAGATCGCGGGTGAAGAATTGCCCAGTATCGCTCATGACCATACCGTATTTGCAGACAGCGGTATAGTAGCTTCCAAGGGAGCAAAGATGAACTTCTATACCGGAGGTAAATATGTGATCTCCGGAAAACAGGTTAAGCAGCATCTGAATTCCGAATTCAATATCGGTCTTCCCGATGGCGGTGTCGCCGTGCTTCCGGAAAAGGAACTGGGATTCTGGGCACAGGATATATCCCTGGGCGGATCCACAAAGACAGATAACAATATCAAATTCAATCTGGCCCAGTATGCAAATGCCTTTGTGAGAGACGATCTTTCCGTGGACGGTCAGAGTTCCAATGTGACGATAGTAGGCGATTATTATGGTTACGGTTCGGGTCTTGGCATGGAGGGTGATGAGGATGACGGAAGTTCCGCTATCCTGATCAATGGCCGTAATACCACCATTGACCTGTCTCAGGCGCATGATATGCTGATAGCCGGACATTCCTATATTGGCACCAAGAATGCTAATCTGCCCTCGGGTCTTTCGACTCCCAATCCGGATATCCCCATGGGTGATTCCATAGCTGTCAGAGGTAACCAGCTGGCATATCTGGTACCTGTAAACGCCATGCCTGCAGAGGTTAAGAGCAACCCTGTCAGCTCCACTGCTTATGAAGCTTTTCTGACCGGATATACCGCAGCAGATAACTGGGGTGTAAATATGGCGGCATCCATTGGCGTTAAGGATGATACCGGAGTGGACCTGCCGCTGAGTCATTATAACTGTACTATACAGCGTGTATTTGCCCAGGGCCTGGGCGGTAATTACCTGGTTTATTACTATATGGTAATGGCTGACAGGGAACTGGCGCAGGATTTCTTTGAAAGATATTACAAGGTTGACAAGAATAAGGCTTCTCTCGAGAAGTATCTGGGCAGATATGTGACCCGTGATATGCAGATCACAGACTGGACCAACGTGGTCATGAAGGGTAATGCCCTGATCAGGACCGATGACGGTACCAATGTGGATGCAAACGGAAAGGTCATAGTGACCAGTGATATCAAACAGTCCACGCCCAATGTGACGGACAATGTGAATTATAAGAAGTCGGCGGAGTGGGAAAATTCATTCAAGTGTCTGGTAAATAACCTGAGTGACAATACCATGGGCGGTTATGACCGGGTATTTGACAATATCATAAATACCGAAAGAGTTGAGCAGTTCTTTGCGGATGCTGCCGGAACCAAGGTGTTCGACGACGGCAGTTCCTTTAAGGGCGTGGTGGCATACAAGCAGGATTATACATACAACGGCGATGCCAGCATCAGATGCATCATCTGTACCGGTGATATCACCATCAACTCAAACTTTAAGGGCACGGCCATAGCAGGCGGAAAGATCTATGTGACCGGCGGTTCCGCCAAGAAGATGGAGACAAACGATACCATCAGAAAAGAGACGGTTCAGGTCATGAACAATGTGGAAACTGCCTGGGGTACTGATTGGTATTATAAAGAATTTTTCAGAAACTATGTGGATGATTCCAGTGAGGAATCTCTGGAGCCTTCAGAAACAGATTTGAATAAGTTGGTGAACTATGAGAACTGGACAAAGAGATAATAATATAATAAAGGATAACAGCGGTCTTTCCCTTGTGGAGCTTGTGATAGTTATCGCCATAATGGCTGTACTCACCGGAGGCAGCGTCACTATAGTGGCAGGTATATCGAACGCCAGGGTCAAGAGCTGTGCGCAGAGCATCTATACGGATCTTAACAGGGTAAAGACGAATACCATGGCAAAGGAAAAGGGTACCGGCAGCAGCGATTACTATTTCGGACTTTACAGGAGTGGCGATGACGTGATACTCAAGGAGATGATAAACGGCGATGCCACCTTAAAGACCATAGCGGGCAAGGACGTGAGCGTACAGTATGCCGCTACCGAGGGCGGGACGAAAACGACCCTTGGTTCAGCTGAGATCACCTGTAAATTCAAGAGGAGCTCCGGCGGCGTTCTTTCCAGTGATTTTGCGGAGATCTTTGTCTTCAACAATCTCCATACCTGGAAGGTCACGGTTTACAAGGCTACAGGAAAGACGAAGCTGGAACAGGTTAATTGACGGTCACGTAAATTTTTGTTATCGGAAACGTATATATAGTGGTTGTTTTATACAGCACCAACCTTAAAAGGGAGCAGAATTATGAAAAAGTTCATTAAATCCAACAAAGGTGTGTCTCTGGTCGAGCTGATAATAGGTATTGCCATTCTGGCAGTTATCGGCTTTGCTGTCGCTACTTTTATGAAGAGCGGCACCATGAGCTATTCCAGTACCAGTAAGGAAGTGAACCTCCAGTACGAGGCGCAGCTGGTCACGAACCAGATCAATGACATCCTTACGGAGGCTAACGGTGATGTGTCCTATGATTCCGGAAACAAGACACTGAGCATAGTCACTTCCGAGCGTCAGACGGCAGGCGGCTCCAGCTCCACGAAGGTGGATCTGTCCTATATTGCCAAGTGTATCCGCTGGTATGATGCCGACGGGGCAGGCGTGAAGAAGGGTGACCTCTGGTATTATGAATGGGAGGTTGAAAAGTCTGTAGATGTTCATACCGGTATTGTTTCATATACGAACAAGCCCGGTACGGAGACTTCGCATGAACTTCTTGCCCAGAACGTACAGGCTTTTGATACCGATCTGACTCCCGATGTGGCAAAGGGTGATGATGATGATATCATTACTGTCCTTGTTACTTTCTCTGATGGTAAAAAGAACTTTGAATCCACGACGAATGTTTCTTTGAGGAATGCTCCCACAAAGAATGCGGCAGCCATCAGTATGCCTGAGCCACCCGGACCTTCATCTTCATCTACGGGATCTTCGTCTTCCACGGCGCCTTCGATACAGAAGATCGTGGTATCTCCTTCCACATATAACATGAAGCCCGGAGCCAGCAAGAGCTTTGAAGCAAAGGCTACGGGAAGCGGCGCTTTCGCCCAGGCATTTAACTGGAGCGTGGGCGGTAATACCAGTCCCGATACCAAGATAACCGGTAACGGTACCAATACAGGTACCCTGGTCTGCGGAGCTGACGAGACTGCCAGCAAGATTTACGTTTATGCTACCCATGTGGACCAAAAATCCAAGAAGGGTTCAGCCATAGTTTCCATTAAAGTGGTAGAGGGCGTCACCGTATCCAAGGTGAGCGGTTCATATGCCCAGAATGCATCACTGACACTTAAGGCCAGTGTGACAGGAAAGAATATATCCAGCAATACCGAGGATCAGGCGGTGACCTGGTCTATAGTAGAGGGTGCCAGCTACATATCCCATGTAGCCACCAACACCTTCAGGATCAGCGGCTCGGATGAGGCTGTTGGCAAAAAGGTAGTCATAAAGGCTACTTCTGCCATAGATACATCGAAGTCCGGTACCCATGAATTCGTTATCGTAGCCGCAGGCAACGGCGGCGGTGGCGGTGATGATCCCGAAGAGGTTAAGCCCAGGATCAAGTATAATGAATGGCCTGAGTATATCCCCAGAGGTGGTTCGGGCGTATTCAAACCGGTTCTTGAGAATGCAGCCGGATATTCCCTCATCTTTGAGGTGGAGATGACCGATGGGAATGGCAATGTGGTTAAGAAGGGCAATGGTTACACCTATAATGCGACAGGAACCCAGTGTACCGTGAATGTGCTCAAGTCCTATGATTTTGAAAAAGAAGGATATGTAAAGGTTTCTGCTTACCTGAAGAAGGGAACTACGGTATACGGTCCCGAGTCAAAGGTTGCAAAGGTAAAGCCCGTATCGGTGAAGATCAATACCACTGAAGGTACCTATAAGACTACCATAGATGATGTTAAGCTCTATTATATGCAAGGTTCAAAGAAGATATATTATGAGATCCAGGGTATAGATCCCGATTGTGTAGTCTGGGAGAGTGGAAAGAAATCTCTGCTCAAGGTAGCTACTTCCGAACCTGATATAAACGGTCACGGTACACTTACCATCTCGGCACAGAACGATAAGGACTTTGATTCTACTGAGGTGACCTCGCAGATATCTTCTACCGTGATGACCAGATTCAAGGTAAACGTGGCTCCCGGTAATATCCAGGTACATGATCAGGTTCCTACGCCCAATGTTGATTACTGGTCATATTTGGGAGATCCTTATGATGAGGAAGTCAGGGATGAGTGGACTCCGGTGAAGCTTACCCAGGCACAGGTTAATGAAGGAAAACATGCGGTAGGTGAGGCTTATTACGCTCCCTGTCCCGGTATGGCAGGTTTCTATTTCTATATCATGAAGGTGACTGCACAATATAAGGCCCCTGTATTTAATGATTATATGGTTATGGTCTATTCCATGCCGCCTTCAGAATCCGGTTGGGATATAACAGCCAATCAGCCCTGGTGGGGCACGGGCAATACGTGGAAATTCCCTTACGGACCGGAACAGAGTGTGGGATATAATATCTATGCTGTATACAATAAGGAGAAGGGTTACTGGTATCAGCCATAAGGGACTGAGTTGATCGATATTGGTATAGAACAGTAACTGTAAATGAGGTGAATCTGATGATCAAATTCAAGAACAAAAAGAGATTATATAGCGGTATCGCCGGGCTCATGACCGTGGCCATCGTCGGGACTTCCATATATTTTTCCGGTGAAAAGGTTATGGCCAAGGAGACCTTTCAGGGTATTACCGAGATAGTGGAGGAGAATTCAGAGGGTAACCCCTTCACTATAGTCGAGGTGACGCCCGGAAAAGCCCAGATGACCATAGATCCCAAGGATGGAACGGATCCTGTTACCCTGGATGTGTCCGTGGGTGAGATGGGCTATTATATCGAGGGCGCCGAGAATGCGAACTTCGGGGATAACCTGGGTTACTTTAACAGTACTGAGGGACGCTATATCTACGCCGACACCCTGATAAAGGCTGAGAACGGTGCTATTACAGGCGGAGCTCTTCAGAGTATCACCTCTTATGAAAACGATGGGTCCCTGCCCTTGTATTATATCCCTTATGAGGAGGATTACAACCTATCCGAGGCAGATCTTCAGGTCAGCGGAGACGAGATACCCTGGAGACAGGTGGAGCCCAGAGAGGGTCATGAGGAGCAGGTGATCACCCGTAAGGAGATGGTCACATCCCTTAACGGTCGCTTTGTCAAGACCTACAGCCCCCAAAAAACGACTTTGGAAGGGACTCGTGATGATTTCGTTAATCTCTGTCTGACATCAGAGGTCAGCGGAAATTATGCAGGAACCAGCATCCCTGTTGAGGTGGTGAACGGAGACGGGGGAGATTTTGATCCCTTGTTCGTATCTTCGGAAAAGAATGGTTATATGAATGCCTGGTTTGTTCCGAATGATGCCAGATGCGGATATTATGTGAATAATGCCATCAGGGTCGACCCTGAAACCGCGGAAGATACCTACGGCGGTATGGAGGGTACTTATATATATGAGAAGTGTTATAATACCGAAGGCGCCATGTTCTATCGTTTTGCCGGTAAATATGCGGATCTGAGACATATCATAACCGGAAAAGACGAAGAAGTCACAGGTGCTCCCGATGATACGGATGACATAGTGGATGATGAAGAAGGCCGGGAGAGAGTAGGCGATGATTCAGATGTGGAAGAAGTGGCTTCTGAAGAAGAGGTGGAGATAGAGGGGTCCGAGGGTGACCTTGATCAGGAGGAATTTACCGATTCATCCGAGGATGGCAACGCAGGTAATGACGAGTCACAGGATGTGGTGGATGACTCGGCGGATAAGGTGGTTTTTGAGGAAAAACCTGAAGAAAAGTCCGAGGATGAGAATACCGCAGAGGGTAACAATACAAGTAAGAAGAAGCATAAAAAAGGCAAAAAGAGTAAAGAAAAGAGCTCCGAGATAGAAACGGAAGCAAGAGCAATGCGTTCTTTCGCAGCACATGACGTGCCTTCGGATTCTGATGAAGAATCCGGGGATTCCCTTACGAAATTCCTTGAGGATGCAAAGGACGGACATGAGGATGATGAAGAGGTATCTGACGATTCCCAGATCGAAGAGATGGATGATTCCAGTGTTGAGGCAGAGGAGGTTTCAGGCATTGAAGAAGAAGTGAATGTCTCCGGTACGGAAGAGGATGAGGATCGTGTATATGAAGAGGACGTTATAGACGAGCTTCCCGAAGAGGATGTATCCGGCTTTGAGACCGATAATGCAGAAGGCTCAGGAGAGTATTATGTACTTGATTTTGCTTATGACAGAGAAAAGATAAATGAGACGACATATTCCATAGGAGGATTGGAATCGATAGTAGCCGGAACGGCAGCCTATGCCTTTATGACGCCCGGAATGATCATTAGTACTCCTTCGGCTGAGCAATTCATAGTTCCGAACTTTGCTCACACCGGTCTGTTCAAGAGCCTGAATGAGACGGATTTCCGTTATGTTTCCGCTCCCAGCAAGACGGATCAGGAGACCCAGGAGACCACCTGGTATGGAAATTACGACATGATCGATCCCGCGGCGGGAGAAGGCGGTAAGTACCGTGTCAAGGATGTGCAGATCTATTATAAGGGCGTATACGGTAACAGTAACTGGTTTACACTTTATGTATTTGACCGTGATACCGCATATGTTTACGACACCGATGGTACAAGGTACCCGACCATGTATTATTATTATGAGGAGACTACCGCGGATGAGCTTTATTCCATGGATATGGGGCTCTTGTATATCAATTCCGGAAAGGGCAATCTCCTTCCCCAGGACAGTGAATATGTAACGGTGTCCTGGCCCAATGAATTCGGTTATGGCAAGGCCAGCGGCAGTGAAGGCGAGATAAATGATATATCCTTTGACGCCATGTTTGACGCCATCCAGGCCTTTGCAAAGACGGATTTCCCCATAATGGCGGATTATGCCCTGCTGGGAGATGCCTATAACGATACTAATATCCAGCATCTGACCAAACTGCTGAACTTGGATGATGTATATCAGTTCGCGGAGTCGGTGAAGTCCTGGAGCCCCTCGGAGCTTGGCGGACTTAGCTTTGCCTCCGATTCGAACGGATATTATACCATGGTCAATGATGATAAATACAGCTGCTTCCAGCTGACACCCAAGAATCATCATGTTAACAGGAGTATATATATTTACAATTATTCCCTGTATCCGGATCTGATGATCAACGATCATTTCCTTTCCGTGGATCCTGAGTATAATTATCTCAGCGGAAGCGGCGGCTTTGATGAGATCTATGATGAGATCGATGCGGAGAATCGTCTGAGGGAGACCAATGCGGGTAAGAGCGGTTTTGCCGAGATACCCAAGGAGGTAAATGAGGCCGTAGCCATCAAGTATATCATCAGCTATGCCGGAAGAAGAGCGGCGTATGTGAAGGACGAGACCAATGTGCTGGAGATCCAGCCCAGGGCCGTTTATCAGGAAGTAAATGATAAAAAGGGTGAAGAGGGTAATCTTTACGTGGAGGAGAGAGATGGTGAGTATTATCTCATGAGAGTCTGCCCCGGCGAGGATGCCGAGATCTTCTTCTCAAAGAATGAGATCAATCTGACTTCCATGTCCGTATCTGAGTTTGTGGGTATGGATGCTGACCTTAATTCAAACTATGATCTTATTTACATCGGCTTGTCCAACACCCACTTTAATGTGGATATCGATGGCAGGACCGTGTTTAATGATACTGATATGGACGGCATGCTCTATGCCAATATCGGTGACAAATATAACGCCAGCTGTATCTTTGCAGGAATCCTGAGCCGTGAGTGGAATGACTGGAGCGAGGCTAACGGTTATACCGGTACCTCCCTCAAGTGGAACGGCAATTCCTGGGAGGGTTATATAGAGACCCGAGGCCCCGGAAACGATCTGAGCAAGCGTAAATATGATGCGCTGATGGATTTTGTGGACGGCGGTTATCCCGTGCTTGTGGATTATAACTGCTTTACCGGTCCTGATTCAGACTATAACGTATTTGACGGCAAGATAGGTGACGATCCCAAGAAGGGTTATATAGACAACTGTTCACAGATGTATAAGTTCCTTCATGATGCCTCCGATGAATACGGCATCAATGAAAAGAACTTCTTCAGGATCACAAAGAACGGCGGTCTGGACGCTGCAGTGGCAGGTCAGAAGACAGCCACAGGATACAACGGACTTTTCAACTGGTATATGCAGCTGCCCAAGCCCCTGCTTGACATAGGTGAGAACAGGGATGAGACTTATACCAATGCGGATAAGCACGGTGATTCCTGGTACTTCGATATTCCGATCAAGATCTACGATGACCGTTCTACTAATGATGATGAGACCTATGATATAGAGTTCTACATCGATAGGAATAATGATGGTAAGTATTCTGAGATCCCCTTCCCTACCTACAAGGATAAGGGAGAAAAGGTGGAGAAGAAGAGATATTCCATCAAGAAGGAAGGCTCCGACAGCAATGAAGGCCTCTCCGACGGCAAGTTCAAGCTGAAGAAGAAGAAGAATTACATGCTCACCTTTAAGCTGGATGAGAATATTCATGACGGCCCCATGGCCTACAAGGTCATTGCCAAGCTGAACAAGCCCAAGAGCAGCGATGATTACGATCTGGAGACCAGAATCGCCAACGCCAGAAGGGATGAGAAGATAGGCTGTTACTACATCGACAGGTCGGATGAGATCAAGTACATCAACGTTCTTCAGATCTATCCCGATGACGAATGCGGCTGGTACATGGCTGATACCTATGACGGAAAGCATACGAAGAGTATGGGTAACAATGCCGGTGGAGCAGCGGATATCGATAACTGGTTCCAGGGCGTGGCAGAGAATTACAAGGTTACCTTTACCAGTATCTCGTCTGCGGACTTCATAAATGTGATGTATCCTAACGGAAACTTCCTGAATGACTTTAACGTGCTGGTGCTGGGATTCAAGAAGGAGCCTATCGATATGCTGGTGGATGCCTATGGCAATTCCAATCCTACGCCTACCACAGACGATTCAGCTTCCGGAATTTCCGGTGATGCCCTCAAGTTAAAGGCAGCGACCTTTGCGGCGGATAGGGTTCAGGAGTGGGTGGAAAGCAAGAAATCCACTATCATAGGATCCAGCGTGGTAACCTTCATGAGCGGCGTTCCTTCGGCAGTTACGGCTAACGGCGGTGCTCTGGGTAATGCAGCGCCTAATCTGGCATGCGGTTATGATACCACCAAGCGTCTTCGTGCCTATGCCGGTCAGGACAGGTATGGTGCCTTTGAAAGACCCGGCTGGGGACGCAGCAGCAAGGGGCTGGGCGTACAGCTGGCCAAGGTCAGTGATACTTCCACGGCGAAACCTTCTGCCTTTGATGCGAATAACGAATACGGAGTCATCTATGCGCTCAAGCCTAACAGCAGGTCCAGTGACAAGGATGACCCTGTAGTTATAAACAAGATACACGGTCTGACCTACAATGTACTGAATGGTTATAATCCTAACGGTAACAAGAGCAGCCATAGTCTGAATCAGAAGGGCGACGGTCAGGTTACTCTTGAGGGTAATCCGGATCTGAAGGCTCACAGACTGAATGTTGGTTCCATAACCATGTATCCCAATAAGGTCACAAAGACGATGACCATTTCCGATGAGGTGAGGTTCCCCATGCTTCAGCTGGATCTTGAATCCGATGACGATCATGATTCACAGTCTGACGTATCCGTATGGCTGGCCTTCAGCTCGGATGATGACACAGGCGGATATTCGATCTATAAGAAGAACGGTTGGGATGCTCGAAACCAGTACTATATGTACACCAAGCAGAACCTGACTTACATCAACTGTGCGAAGGTGCCTCATACCACAAACGAGCAGAACCTGTGGGTTAACGCCATCATCAATACCTTTGAAGCAGGTGCGGGATCACTCAGTGTTCATATAGAGGAGCCCGGAACGGATGCAGACGGCAATGAGGTCTGGGAAGATATCGATACTTACTATCTGCCTCTGGAGACTACCCTGGCAGACGGTGCAGAGGGTGAGGAGGTTCCTCTTGATGATGAGTATCAGACCGTATACTTTAACCCCAGAGACTTCAAGGAAGGTGCAACCACGGTTCTTGCCAATATGTACTATATCTGTCCTGAGGATAAGGGCGGTACCTTTGACATATCCATCAACGATTATGTGAAGCCGCTTGAACTGCCTCTGACGAATGTGGGCCTGGCCGAGAAGCCTGTGATAAGCACAAAATCCGATATTCCGGTTTCCATTACTGCCTATGATGACGATGGACATCCGACAGTAAAGACTGAGCATTATGTGGGATATAAGCTCAATGACGCAAGCACCGGATACAGATATTCCATGGATGTGCCTCTGTCGCTCTTTAGTGCCATAGGCGATGACGCCAATGAGCTGACCATTTACGTAAAATGTACAGCTATAAGCGGCGGATCCAGCGGCGTTCAGTCTGTCATGAATGCATATGATTCCGTAAAGATCATCAAGACAGAACTCTTCCAGCTGGATTAAGGATCGGTCAGGATCCTCAATTGGAAATAAAAAGTGTTTAGATTTATCCCCCGGCGGTGTCCGGGGGATATTTTTTCGAATTTATACCCAAAAAATGTGAAAAAATGATTGAAAAATGCACGAAAAAATAAAAAAAATCGTTAAAAAATTGTTTATGTTGTAGTGTATGATCTTTTTTGGTAGAATGGAAATAAGCGCCCAATAAACATGTTTTTTGGGTATATTTTATGTAATGATATTATTTGGATAAAGAGAGGAGAAGGCTAATGAAGGCATTCATGGATCGGGATTTCCTGCTGGAGACCCCTACTGCCCAGCGTCTGTTTCACGATTATGCAGAGGTTACTCCGGTATTGGATTACCACTGTCATATTAATCCCCGTGAGATCGCCGAGGATCGTAAGTTTGAGAATATCACACAGGTATGGTTGGGTGGAGACCATTATAAGTGGCGTCAGATGAGGTCTAACGGTGTCGACGAGAAATACATTACCGGAGATGCATCGGACAGGGAAAAGTTTCAGAAGTGGGCCGAGACCCTGGAAAAGGCCATCGGCAATCCTTTATATCACTGGAGCCACCTGGAACTGCAGAGGTATTTCGGATATCATGGAGCGTTGAATGGACGCACTGCCCAGGAAGTATGGGATCTTTGTAACGCAAAGCTTTCTCAGGATGATATGACGGTCCGTAATCTGATCAAAAAGTCAGGTGTGACATTGATCTGTACCACGGATGATCCGGTGGATACTCTGGAGTGGCATGACAAGATAGCCGCTGATGATTCCTTTGACGTTCAGGTGCTTCCCGCCTGGCGTCCGGATAAGGCCATGAATCTGGAAAAGCCGGAGTATCTTGATTATATTAAGCAGCTCAGTGAGGTTTCGGGGGTTGGTATTGACAGCTTCGATTCACTTAAGAAGGCTTTGGAGGTCAGGATAGAATATTTTGCATCAAAGGGCTGCAGCGTATCGGATCATGCCCTTGAGTATGTGATGTATGAGCCCGCATCGGATGCGGAGATCGATAGCATCCTTAAAAAGAGGCTTTCGGGACAGGATATCAGCCGTCAGGAGGAGCTTAAGTTCAAGACGGCGTTCATGCTCTTTGTAGGCTCGGTTTATGCAAAGAAGGGCTGGGTTATGCAGCTTCACTATGGCTGCAAGAGAGATAACAACGAAAAGATATATAAGTCCCTGGGACCTGATACCGGTGTGGACTGTATCAATAATTATGCGCCTTCGTCACAGACCGCGGACTTCCTGAATGCACTGTTGATGACGGGCAACCTTCCCAAGACTATTCTTTACAGCCTTAATCCCAATGATAATGAGGCCATCGGCACTATCCTGGGCTGCTTCCAGGGTTCTGACGCTATAGGCAAGATCCAGCAGGGAAGCGCATGGTGGTTCAACGATCATAAGGTAGGCATGATCAATCAGATGACTTCCCTGGCAAACCTTGGACTTTTGGGCAATTTTGTGGGAATGCTCACGGATTCCAGAAGTTTTCTGTCATATACCAGACATGAATACTTCCGCCGTATCATTTGTAATCTCATCGGCGGCTGGGTAGAGAATGGGGAATATCCCGACGATCAGGTTTCCCTGGAAGCATTGGTCAAGGATATTTCTTACCGGAATGCCATCAGGTATTTTGGTTTCAGGCTGGATCCGGATCAGAAACTGACAGGGGATCGTAATGAGTATTAATTAATTTTTTAAGCATAAAGGTTAAAAAGAGTTAAGATAAGGAGGAAAAAATGGAATTATTAAATTATGAGGTGCTTGAGAAGTCAGGCTACAAGGGCTATATCAAGAAGGACGCGCCGGAAAAGGTGCTCCAGTTCGGAGAAGGAAATTTCCTGAGAGCCTTTGTGGATTACTGGTTTGACATGGCCAATGAGAAGGCTGACTGGAACGGAAAAGTGGTCCTGATGCAGCCTATTGCAGGTGGACTGACAAAACTCATCAATGATCAGGAAGCACTTTATACCTTATATCTCCGCGGTTCGGAGAAGGGACAGAAGGTGGACGACAAGAGAGTGATCTCTGTCTGCAGCAGATGCCTTAATCCCTATGAGGATTGGGACAAGGCCATCGAGGTGGCAGTGAGCGATGATCTGGAGTATATCGTTTCCAATACAACTGAAGCAGGTATAGTACATGATACCGAGAGCAAATACGATCAGGTACCTCCCGTATCCTTCCCCGCAAAGCTGACAGTGCTTCTGCATAAGCGTTTTAAGGCTGGCAAGAAGGGCGTGGCCATGCTTTCCTGCGAGCTGATCGACAATAACGGCAAGGAACTTTTGAAGTGTGTAAACCAGTATATCGATGACTGGGGCCTGGAGAGCGAGTTTAAGAAGTGGATAAATGAGGAGAACCTTTTCTGCTCCACTCTGGTAGACAGGATCGTGCCCGGACGCATCAGGGATGCCAAAGAAGTAGAGCGCCTGGAGGAGGAGAACGGTTATCATGATGAGCTCATAGATGTGGGCGAGTGTTTCGGCGTGTGGGTTATTGAGGGCCCTGAGTCCCTTGAGGCTCAGCTTCCCTTCAAGAAGGCCGGTCTTAATGTCCATGTAGTGCCCGATGTTACGCCTTACAAGCACCGCAAGGTCCGTATCCTTAACGGCGCTCATACCGGCTTCGTGCTGGGAGCTTATCTGGCAGGTTTTGATATCGTAAGAGACTGTATGCATGATGAAGTAGTCAAGGGCTTTATGAACAAGCTTCTGGATGAGGTGATCATCACCCTTAAGCATGAGCTTGACGAGAATGATCTTAAGGAGTTCGCAGCCGCTGTGGAGGATCGTTTCAACAATCCTTTCGTGAACCACGAGCTCATGAGCATCGCGCTTAATTCCACATCCAAGTGGAAGGCCCGTGATCTGCCGTCATTCCTTGATTATTATAAAGAATTCAATAAGCTTCCCGAGGCATTTACCATGTCGCTGGCCGCATATATCGCATTCTATTCAAATGATATCCAGGAGCGCGCCGAGGACGGCCTTGTATGCAAGAGGCCTGCAGGTAATACTTATAAGATCCAGGATGATTCCTGGGCTCTGGATTTCTTCTATGAGAGGAAGGATGCATCGGCTGAGAGTCTGGTACATGATGTGCTGACCAATACCCAGATGTGGGATCAGGATCTGACACAGATCGAGGGCTTTGAGGCAAAGGTGGTCGAGAACCTTAAGCTTATCCGTGAGAAGGGCGCAAAGGAGGCTTACGCCAGCGTACTGTAATTGCCGGAAGGCTATCTGTTGAGGAAGCTGATAAACGAATAAAAAACGAATAAAAGGAAATATAATATGGCAAATACAATACAGATAACACCTAATGATAACGTGATCGTGGCACTTTCTCCCATTTCAAAGGGGGAGACTGTGGAGGTGAACGGTGTCAGTGTGACAGCTCTGGAGGATGTGCCTCAGGGTCATAAGATGTCCGTCAGGGATATAGCCGAGGGCGATAACGTGATCAAGTATGGTTTTCCCATAGGTCATGCCACTGCGGCGGCGCCTGCAGGATCCTGGATGCATACCCATAATGTTAAGACCAATCTTTCCGGTGAGATGGAATATACCTATTGTCCGGATGTTCATCCCCTTGATAAGGTGGAGCCCGAAACCTTTAACGGTTTTATCCGTAAGGACGGCAGGGCGGCCATCAGGAATGAGATATGGATCATACCTACAGTCGGCTGTGTGAACGACGTGGCAAAGAAACTGGTAAATGATAATCAGGATCTGGTGACTGACGGTATAGATGGTCTTTATACATTTACGCATCCTTTTGGCTGCTCCCAGACAGGGGGAGATCATGCACAGACCAGAAAGCTTCTGGCAGCCCTGGTTCGTCATCCCAATGCTGCAGCAGTCCTGGTTCTTTCCCTTGGCTGTGAAAATCTTACGCATGAACAGTTTTTGGAAGAACTGGGTGACTATGATAAAGATCGGGTTAAATTCCTCACCACTCAGGAGGTGGAGGATGAATTTGCCGCAGCAAGGCCTCTCCTTGAAGAGTGCGCCGCCTATGCCCGTCAGTTTAAGAGACAGAGCGTTCCTGTCAGCAAGCTGGTGATCGGTATGAAGTGCGGAGGTTCGGACGGACTTTCCGGTATCACGGCTAATCCCACTGTGGGCAGATTTTCTGACATGATGGGAGCCAGAGGCGGCAGTACCGTGCTCACGGAAGTACCCGAAATGTTCGGTGCGGAGGGTATGCTCATGAACCGCTGCATCGATAAACAGATATTCGATAAGGCTGTCAATATGATAAACGGCTTTAAGAATTATTTCATATCCCATAATGAGGTGGTATATGATAATCCCAGCCCCGGAAACAAGCAGGGTGGTATCACCACTTTGGAGGACAAGAGCTGTGGCTGTGTTCAAAAGGGTGGTACGGCGCCTATCATGGATGTAATTGGCTATGGTGATCCGGTAGTTACTCCCGGACTTAATATGCTTTACGGACCCGGAAATGATCTGGTGAGCTCCACCGCCATGACGGCGGCGGGTGCCCATATGATCCTGTTCACCACGGGACGTGGTACGCCCTTCGGTGCTCCTGCCCCTACTCTGAAGATCGCCACGAACACCGCGCTGGCCACAAAGAAAGCCGGCTGGATCGACTTTAATGCGGGTACGGTGGCAGAAGGAGAGAGCCTGGATGATGCCGCTAAGCGTCTTTTTGATCTGGTGATCGAAGTGGCAGGCGGTAAGCAGACTAAATCCGAGGAAAAGGGCTTCAGGGAGATCTCAATTTTTAAGGATGGGGTTGTGTTATAAGCAGGATCCTCTATGCTGTGTCATTCTGAGTGAAGGGAAGAATCTTTGTATGGCACGGTATGATAATTTGTGTTTACTTTTGTTTTATATAAAGATAAGGAGAAAAAGAAATGAGTATGAATGATCAGATCGCGTCTTATGGTGTGGTTCCCGTGGTGGTCCTCAATGACGCAAAGGATGCTGAGCCTCTGGCACAGGCTCTGGTGGACGGTGGCCTCCCTGTGGCTGAAGTTACTTTCAGGACTGATGCGGCAGAGGAATCCATTAAGAGGATGACCGCCAAGTTCCCCGACATGCTGGTGGGAGCAGGCACAGTCCTCACCAGGGATCAGGTTGACAGGGCAATGGCTGCCGGAGCTAAGTTTATCGTCAGCCCCGGTTTTGATCCTGAGATAGTGGATTACTGTCTGGAGAAGGGGTATCCCGTGTATCCCGGAATAATCACTCCCTCAGAGCTGGCACAGGCTGTAAAGAGAGGGCTTGAAGTAGTTAAGTTCTTCCCCGCAGAGCAGTTTGGCGGTGTGGCTACCATAAAGGCTCTTGCAGCACCCTATACCCAGGTTAAGTTTATGCCTACAGGTGGAGTAAATGCAAAGAATCTTCCTGATTATCTGGGCTTTTCCAAGATAATTGCCTGCGGCGGCAGTTGGATGGTAAAGGGTGATCTGGTCAAGGCAGGAGAGTTTGACAAGATAAAGGAAATGACTGCCGAGGCAGTTAAGCTGGTCAAGGAGATCCGCGGCTGAGTATACTTATTACATGAATAATATGTCATTCTGAAGATGTTGTCATTCTGAGCGAAGCGACGTATATCACACCATGAAATGGTGTGATGCCACCCCGGCGAGGGGTTGCGAAGCAACAGGAAGAATCTTAAGTATTTTAAATAATAAACAAAGCTATTCATTGGTTTGATTTGAAAGAAGGAGAAGAGGAATGGATTTAAATTTGAAAAAAGAAGGAACCTACGCATTTGACGCTGTATCCCTGGGCGAAGTTATGCTCCGTCTGGATCCCGGTGAGGGCCGTATACGTACAGCCCGTCAGTTCCGTGCCTGGGAAGGCGGCGGAGAGTACAATGTGGTCCGCGGACTTCGCAGATGTTTCGGCCTCAAGACAGCCGTTATCACCGCCTTCGCGAAAAATGAGGTAGGTATGCTTATGGAGGATTTCATCCTTCAGGGCGGCGTGGATACATCCCTTATCAAGTGGATGGATACTGACGGGATTGGCCGTGTATGCAGAAACGGTATTAACTTTACCGAGAGAGGTTTTGGTATCCGTGGTGCCGTTGGCTGCTCTGACAGAGCCAATACAGCGATCTCAAAAGCTAAGCCCGAGGATTTCGATTTTGAGCACATTTTCGGTGATCTGGGCGTCAGATGGCTTCATACAGGCGGTATATATGCAGCTCTTTCCGAGCAGTCCTGTCAGACGGTCATCGAGGCTATCAAGATAGCTAAGAAGCATGGCACGGTTGTTTCCTATGACCTCAACTATCGTCCTTCCATGTGGTCTGCCATCGGCGGTCAGGCAAAGGCTCAGGAGGTCAATAAGGAGATCGCAAAATATGTGGATGTGATGATTGGCAATGAGGAAGACTTTACCGCATGTCTGGGCTTTGAGATCGAGGGCAACGATGCTAACTTAAAAGAACTCAATCTGGATGGTTACAATAAGATGATCAATGAGGCGGCTGCAACCTATCCTAACTTTAAGGCTGTGGCTACGACCCTTCGTACCGTGCGTACCGCTACCGTAAATGACTGGTCGGCTATCTGCTGGGCAGACGGTAAGGTACACAAGGCAAAGGACTACAAGGGACTGGAGATCATGGACCGTGTAGGCGGAGGCGATTCCTTTGCTTCAGGTCTTATTTATGGTCTGATCACCACAAATGATGCTGAGGCTGCCGTAAATTACGGTGCTGCTCACGGCGCCCTGGCTATGACCACCCCCGGAGATACCACCATGGCTTCAAAGAAGGAAGTTGAGGCTATCATGGGCGGCGCAGGTGCCAGAGTACAGAGATAATATAGGATATAGGTCTTAACTTTTAACAGCCTTTCTGCTATAATAGCGGGAGGGCTGTTTTTGTGTATATTATACTCTATGTATAATAACTTTCTGTTGAGCAGCTGAAAAAATGAGTTTGGAGAGAGGCTATGGCGGATACGATATTTGATGGTAAGACACTGATGATAACGGGAGGAACGGGTTCTTTCGGGAATGCGGTGCTTCGCAGGTTCCTTGATACGGGCATAAGTGAGATCCGTATTTTCTCACGGGATGAGAAAAAACAGGATGATATGCGCCATCATTACAACAATAATAAGATCAAATATTATATAGGTGATGTTAGGGACATACAAAGCGTCAGAAATGCCATACAGGGCGTGGATTATGTTTTTCACGCTGCAGCCTTAAAGCAGGTCCCCAGCTGTGAATTCTTCCCCGTAGAAGCGGTAAAGACTAACGTACTGGGTACCGAAAACGTGCTCACTGCCGCTATCGAGGCAGGGGTCAAGAAGGTGATCTGCCTGTCTACTGACAAAGCGGCATACCCTGTCAACGCCATGGGCACGTCAAAGGCGATGATGGAAAAGGTATTTGTGGCCAAAAGCCGTAACAGCAAGAATACGGTGATCTGCGGTACCAGATACGGTAATGTCATGTGTTCCAGAGGGTCGGTCATTCCTCTTTTTATAGATCAGCTTAGGGAAGGAAAGCCCATGACCGTTACAGAGCCGTCCATGACCAGATTCATCATGTCTCTGGAGGAGGCTGTGGAGCTGGTACTTTATGCTTTTGAGAATGCAAACCCCGGAGATATCATGGTACAAAAGGCACCGGCCTGTACCATTGAGGTGCTCTCAAAGGCAGTGAGAGAGCTTTTTGGACATCCTGATGCCGAGGTAAAGGTCATAGGTATAAGGCATGGAGAAAAAATGTATGAGACTTTGCTGACCAATGAAGAATGCTCCAGAGCTTTTGATGAGGGTGGATTTTACCGGGTTCCCTGTGACAACAGAGACCTGAATTATGATAAATATTTTGTTCAGGGTAATCAGGAACGGGTAAAGCTTAAAGAATTTAATTCCAACAATACCAGGATCCTTGATGTGGAAGAAGTAAAAGAGAAGTTATTAAAACTGGATTATATACATGAGGAGTTGAGGGAATTCGGTCTGGAGTAAAGCAAAGATGCAGAATGTCCGTTACGTCGGATCGGATACGAAAACATTATAAAATAACATAATGGATAACAGCACTATGGATATAAAAGAACAGGCGATATTGATTACCGGCTCCAAGGGCTTCATCGGCAGGAATCTTATCGCACAATTACATAACGAAGGTATAAATAACATACTTGAATTTGATAAGGATACAGATCGGGCTCTTCTGGAAGAATATACTAACAAGTGTGATTTTGTATTTCATTTAGCGGGCGTTAACCGCCCGAAGGATGATAAGGAATTCAAGGAGGGGAATTCGGATCTTACCGCATATCTGATGGAGCTTTTGAAAGCTAATCCCAAAAGACCCGGAGTCGCCATGACTTCCTCCATTCAGGCGGCGCTTTCAAATCCTTACGGCGAATCCAAAAAAGCGGGTGAAGGGGCAGTATTTTCTTACGGAGAGCAGACTGGGGCTCCTGTTTTTGTATACAGGCTCCCCAATGTGTTCGGAAAGTGGAGCAGACCGAATTACAATACGGTTGTTGCCACCTTCTGCCACAATGTTGCAAGGGATATCCCGATACAGGTGAACGACCGTTCAACGATGCTCAGATTTGTATACATCGATGACGTGGTACAGGAATTTATCGCTGCTCTGGCAGGCAGGGCGGCCTCACTGTCGGAAGGGATCATTTACGGATCGTCCTTTGAAGGCAGGTCGGACAGCCGCAGTGTTATGACTGAACCGGCACTCTTCCCTGAGGATGCAGACAGATATAAGGGGATCAGAAAGGTCTTCGAGATCAGTCTGGGAGGTCTTGCGGATATGATCGCTTCTTTTAAGGAAACAAGAAAAAACCTGTCCGTTCCCGATATGTCGGATGCCCTGACCAGTGCCATGTATTCCACTTACCTGAGTTTCCTTCCTGAGGATGAATTCGCTTATGATCTTAAAATGAACGAAGATCAGCGAGGATCCTTTACAGAGTTCATCAGAAATGAAGACAGAGGACAGGTTTCGGTCAATATATCCCATCCGGGCATCACAAAAGGGCAGCATTGGCATCATTCCAAGAATGAAAAGTTTCTGGTGGTGAAGGGAGAGGGACTGATCCGTTTCAGAAGGATCGACTCCGAAGAGGTGATCGAGTATAGAGTGAACGGACGTAAACTGCAGGTGGTGGATATACCCACAGGATATACACATTCAATAGTTAATATAGGGAATGAAGATATGGTTACCGTGATGTGGGCCAGTGAACCCTTTGATCCGGAGCACCCCGATACTTATTATATGGAAGTGTGAGGTTTATAATATGGATAAAAAGCTAAAGGTGATGACGATCCTGGGGACCAGGCCGGAGATAATACGCCTGTCCGAGGTGATGAAAAAGTGTGATAAGTACTTTGATCATAAGGTGGTTCATACCGGCCAGAACTATGATTACACTCTGAATCAGGTGTTTTTTGAGAATCTGAAACTTTGTGAACCGGATTTTTATCTTGATACTGTGGGGGCAGATCTGGGAGAGACTATGGGAAATATCATAGCAAGATCCTATGCCCTTATGGTAAAGGAAAAGCCTGATGCGGTACTGATCCTCGGGGATACGAATTCGGCTCTTTCCGCCATCAGTGCCAAGAGACTCAAGATACCGATCTTCCATATGGAGGCGGGAAACCGATGCTGGGACTGGAATGTATCCGAGATGATCAACAGAAAGATAGTAGATCATATCTCGGATATCAATCTTCCTTACACAGAACATTCCAGGCGTTATTTGTTGTCTGAGGGCATCGACGGAAAGACGATATTTGTCACGGGCTCCCCTATGAAGGAAGTGTTATCTTATCATAAGGACGAAATAAATAACTCATCTGTACTTAATGAGCTCGGACTTGAGGAAAACAGATATATTCTGGTGTCGGCCCACAGGGAAGAGAATATCGACCTGGAAGATAACTTTATGGCGTTGATGAATTCCATAAATTATATCGCCGAGAAATATAATCTCCCTGTAATTTATTCGACACATCCCCGATCGAGAAAATTCATAGAACAGAGGGATTTTAAATTTCATCCTCTGGTCAGGAATATGAAACCCTTTGGATTTTTCGATTATAACAAGCTTCAGATGAACGCATATTGCGTATTATCCGATTCCGGGACACTGTCTGAGGAAAGTGCCATGCTGAACTTCCCCGGAGTGCTCATACGCACTTCCACAGAGAGGCCGGAGGTGCTGGACAAAGGTACTGTGGTCATCGGCGGGATCAAGGAAGAGGATGTGGAGCAGGCGGTGGAACTGGCTGTTTCCATGTATGAGAATAAGGAGCCTCTGGCACAGCCCGGAGATTATGAAGATGAGAATGTATCGGTAAAAGTAGTCAAGCTGATTCAGAGTTATACTCATATAGTGAATAAGACGGTGTGGCTTAAATGAGGATACTGGTCAATGATATTGCCGCGTCAAAAACAGGCGCGCTGGCTATACTGATGGACTTTTATGAGTATGTAAGGGTTCATCATCCCGAACATGAATGGATATTTCTGACGGGAATAGACTGCATAAAGGAAGCTCCTTCCAATATTTCCGTGTATGTCATGGACAGGGTTAAGCGTTCCCAGAAGGACAGGCTGGTTTTTGATCTGATAAACGGCAGCAGTTTTATTGAAAAGTTAAACCCGGATATTATTTTATCCCTTCAAAATACTCTTACAAAAGGCGTGATCCGCAGGAAAACGGATCTGTATTCTGCCGATGGTACCCTTCTGGCCCATGCGGGGGATAGGGTTCCTCAGGTTTTATATGTCCATCAGCCTCTGGGTTTTCAGAAGATCAAGCGGTTTTCTTTTTTAAAAAATGAAGAGAGAGAATATGCTGTATACCAGTATTTGATAGGTTCTCTGATAGATGCGTCCGTGAAACGTGCGGACAGGGTCATAGTCCAGACAAAATGGATGAAGGATGCGGTTACGCAAAAGACAGGAAAAGCAGCGGAGAAGGTGTTCTGTGTGCTTCCGGATGTGGGGGATATGGAGGACTACAGGCTCAGATCCCCGGATGATTTTGACAGGACGCATTTTTTCTTTCCTTCGGGGGAGATCCTTTATAAGAATCATGAGCTTGTACTCAAAGCAGCCCGGATCTTAAATGAAAGAGGGCTCAAAAACTTTAATGTACATTTTACTTTAGCTTCGCTTAAGGATGTTACACTGAGGGAATACCACGACCCTTATGGCAATATTGATTATTCCGGCAGAGTGAGCAGGGAAGAGGTCCTGGAAGAGTATTCAAAGGGTACCCTGCTTTTTCCTTCATATATTGAAACCTTTGGCGTACCGCTGGCGGAGGCCAGGGAAACAGGGACCATGATACTTGCCTCGGACTGTCCTTTTTCCAGGGAGGTTCTTGAAGGGTACGAAAATGTCCGTTTTTTTGATCCCTTTAATGAAACGGAGCTGGCTGATCTGATGGAAAAGGTGATAAGCGGTGAGATAGCACCGGAAATCCTGCCGCAGCCGGATCAGAAAAATGAGAGGTACAGCAGCTATGGTAAGATCGTGGAACTTGTGGTTGGGGTTGTCAGTTGATTTACATAATTTGTTGACATAATTCGAGTAACAACACATTTTCATATTTATTTGGATATGAAAGAGCATTCCTGTCTAAATGACGGGGAGCCGATTACATACAGGGAATACACGGATTTGAATAAATTCAGATTTAAAGAGAATATCGGTTTGGAGAGATACCAGCTGTCTTATGCCTACTATGTGATGGTGGCCCTGTCTTACGTGGCCGCCATGTTTTCGTCTGTGATAAGGCCCGGTATCATAGCATCCTTGCTCCTATGTCTTATCTGGATCCAGATCTTTTCCATCCTTTATTTTGAGATGCGGGACAGGAGAATGGACTTTAAGGCAGTTTTGGGTTGCCTGAATACTATTGATATCCTGGCGCTTATGTATTTTGTTTATAATCTTCTTTCGGTCATTTGGTGTACGGCCTTTGGAATGCCTTTTTCCGTCTGGGCCGGAGAATTCTTTACCGGGATATTTACCATGATATTTTATGCCGCGGGCAGGATAGCGCGTGAAAGCTTCAGGGACAGATTTTATTCCTGGTTTATTGCGGCCGTTTATATCCTGGGGATCATAGGTGTGATCCTTTTTATCTGGGGACCCCAGTTTTATCTGGATTATCTGATGGGAGCAGATCTGATCTCAAAAGCAGATATTGCCACTATGAGAGTCAGGATGCATTCGGTCACCGGAAGTATCCAGCTGGGATATATTTCCGTTGCAGCCATGCTGGGAGCGGTTCATTTTATCATGAAGAGCAGAGGAAAAAAAGGGAAACTGCTGCTTCTGGGTGCCATGCTCTTTGCCTTTTTGAGCAATCAGCGCGCTGCCATGGTCCTGGCTATCCTTGTGCTGTTATATATCAATTATCTGGTGTTTTTTGTTTACAAACTGTTTGAAAAGAAATATTTCATAATGGAATGCGGAGCTTTCGGCGGTGCTTTTGTACTGATGTGCGTGATCTTTTCCTCCGCTGTCATGAAGGTATATTATCGCCTGGTGTCTTTGCCGGGAGCTATAGGGCAGAGATCGGATCAGTGGATCAACGCCTTCGCAAATATGCCCAGCTGGTGGATCGGTTACGGCCTGGGAGCCATCGGCCACAGGGCAAACGGCATTGCGAAGTATATGATAGCAGACGGCGGTCTGGCCAAGCTTTTTGTGGAGATGGGAGTGATAGGAACGGCCATCTTTGTTTATATGATGATACTTTGCTTCAGATATGCACTTAAGGATCTGAATGCCTGTGCCGCCGAATGCGGCATCCTCGCTGTGACGCTGCTTATGTCGGTGGGATCGAATGTGCTCACCTTCCAGCTGGCTACGCCGGTATTCTGGTTTGCGGCAGGCGTCATCGCCGCCTCGGGCCAATCCGGGGATGCGAAGCAACAGAAAGGATCCTGACAGTCTGAATAGAAACAATGAATTAAACTTTGAAATAATGCCTATCCGCATTGAATGATCGAAATATGAAACCCCTGGCACTTTATTTACCGCAATTTCATACCTTCCCCGAAAACGACGGATGGTGGGGAAAGGGTTACACCGAGTGGACTGCCGTTAAGAAAGCCCGTCCGCTTTTTGAAGGGCATATGCAGCCCAGGATCCCTCTGAATGAGAATTATTACGATCTGAATGAGGAAGGCGTAAAAACGCTTAAATGGCAGGCGGATCTGGCGAAAAAATACGGAATTTACGGTTTCTGCTTTTATCAGTACTGGTTCTGCGGCCGGCAGCTCATGGAAAAGCCCATGGAGATACTAAGGGATGACCCGGACATAGATATGAATTATTGTATCTGCTGGGCAAACGAAAGCTGGACCCGTACCTGGTACGGTCTGCAGAATGAGATCCTTATGGCTCAGGAGTATGGGACAAAAGAGGACTGGATAAAGCATATCGAATATCTGCTGACTTTTTTCAGGGACAAAAGATACATTAAGATCAAGAACAGACCGGTCCTTATGATATACAGAAGCTATGATATCATTATGCTTGATAAGATGCGGGAGGTCTTCGATGAGAAAGTCCGTTCGGAAGGCTTCGATGGGGTTTACATAATATCAGCAAAGACTGCCGGTGAACAGGATGAGAGAAGGGGTATCATTGACGCATATTATTATTTCGAGCCCGGATATTCACTGAAACACGGGCTGAATGTTGTCAAGACCCTGAGATACAATATGTCGGTGGCTGTCCGGTCTTTGTATAACAGAGTTTTCAAGACTCAGCTTCTGGAACGCAGGATACCCATAGAGTGGATATACTCTTCCATAGAGAACAGAGTATATAACAGGGATGAGATACCCGGGACCCTGGCGCGCTGGGATAATACCCCCCGCCGGGATCACAAGGGGCTGGTGTATTCGGGAAGCAGTCCCCGGCGCTTTGCGGAGAATTTAAAGCAGCTTCGCAGGATCCTGGATGCACGGGCCGGGCATTCGGTTGACATAACTCAGCCAAGTACTGAAGTGTTCACTGAGGAAAATACCGGAAAAGATACTGAAAGAAACGAAATAAGCAGGGGATCGTCAACGAATTTGGTTGACATAACTGAACTGGTCATAATAAATGCGATGAATGAGTGGGGAGAGGGAGCCATGCTGGAGCCGGATGAAAAGGAAGACTATGGCTATCTTGAATCGGTTTTGGAAAGTGTGAGCTGAAACAAAGTCTTTTTTGCTGCGATTCATATGCATATAGGAGCTTTGGGACATGAAAAACTGGAAATCTTCGGGCGTGGCGCTTTTTGTCCTGTTGTGCGTATTTTTAAATTGTCTTGGTAAATGGGTGGCTGAGTATTTTAAGCTGCCTTTATGGCTGGATTCCTTCGGGACGGTCATGACCGCTTTTGCCATGGGCCCGGCCTGCGGGGCAATAGTCGGTTTCACTTCAGATACGATCTACGGTCTTTATCACACTTCTGCGCTTATCTATGGTCTTACCGGTATAGTGATAGGGATAAGTGTCGGCATTGCCGCAAAAAAAGGCTGTTTTAACAGCTTATTTAATACGATGAGCGCCAGTGTGGTGGTCACTGTTCTTTCAGTCTGCGTATCGGTTCCACTGAATCTGATCTCATATCACGGCATGACAGGCAATGTTTTCGGTGACGGGGTTATAGGCTATCTGTATGAAAAAGGTCTTCCCCGTTTTATCTGTTATGTGGTCGGTGAGTTTTATATTGACTTTCTTGATAAGGTCATAACCATGGTCGTTATTCTGATCATTATCAGGATCTACCGGCTCAGGAGAGGTCCCCATGATGAAAATAAACAATCGGCGCCCAAAACAATGATGGGGATATTGCTTGTCATGGTCATGTCCACTGCATTTTCGAAGGAAACATACTGCGAGGCGCTTCTTAAGGATTTCGATTCCTATGTTCAGACTGTATACAGTACGGAAAACGGACTTCCCTGCGGTGAGGCGAACGACGTGGCCCAGACCAAGGACGGTATCCTGTGGATCGGTACTTATGCGGGACTTTACAGATACAACGGAAGCGAGTTCCGTTTTATGAATTATTTTGAATCCGTCAGAAACGTGAACTGCCTTTATGCGGATGAGGAAGGACGATTATGGATCGGTACCAATGACCGGGGCGTGGCCATTTGCATAAATGAAGAGGTAGTCAATGTCCTGGATACCATGAACGGTCTGCCTTCGGATTCGATCCGGAGCATTACCATGGGGGATGACGGAATATATTATATCGGCACTTCGGACAGCATGCAGATAGTTGAGCTGAACGGCGGGCTGAAGATGACTGATACCATAGATGAGGTCAAATATGCGCAGAACAGCTGCGCCGGGAGTGACGGATATGTGGCGGCGGTCACGGCGGTCGGTGAACTGTTTTTGCTTAAGAACGGAGAAGTGTCTGATAAAAGGACCAATCTTTCCGCACAGGAAGCCTTCATGTGCTGTTATTTTGACAGGGACGGGACGCTTCGCGCGGGAACATCTGCGGGAGGGATGCGCATATACGGGATAGAAAACGGAAAGCTTGTTGAAAAAAAACGTTCGCATCTTGAGAATTCATCCATGATAAGAAGTCTGTACCAGGATGAAGAGGGCGGGTATTATGTCTGTGCGGACGATGGGATCGGTTATATCAATCCCGGTGGTGCGTACAGAAAGATAAATACCGGCAATTTCCATAATGCCGTGGATCATATGCTGGTGGATTATCAGGGGAATCTGTGGTTCACTTCATCCCGCCTGGGGCTGCTTAGGATGTCGCCTGCATCCTTTTCCAATCTGTATAAGGTTTCCGGTATGGAAGAAAAGATAGTTAATTCCGCGTGTGAGTGGAAAGGCCTTTTGTATGTCGGGACGGACAACGGACTTGATGTGATAAGTCCTGAGAGAAGGACATATGTCACAAACAGCTATACAGATGAGCTTTCGGATGTGAGGATCAGATGCGTCCGTGTCGATTCTAAGGGTAATCTGTGGATCTGTACTTTCGGAAAAGGACTGGTCAGGATATCGGATTCCGGAGAGATAAAATATTTTGATGAACCGGGAAGCCGTGTCAGGCTGATCACGGAACTGTCCACGGGAGAACTGGTGGCGTCAGCCGATAATGGTATCATATGGCTTGACGGGGATAAGGTGACGGCTCAGATTCCTTACGGAAATGATCTGGGCAATGCTCTGGTCCTTTGCCTTATGGAAATGGATGACGGACGTCTGCTCGCAGGAACGGATGGTGAGGGGATTGCCGTTATCAGGGATAAAAAAGTGGAGCGGACTCTTGACCGCAATGCCGGCTTAAGTTCCGGGGTGGTGATGCGTCTTGTGAAGGACGGAAGTGAAGGCGTATTCATTATCACCAGCAACGGGTTGAATTATTCCGATAACGCTGTACAAAAGATCAGAAGCCTGGACAGTTTTCCCTATTACAACAACTATGACATGGAACTTACGGATGACGGACGGGCGTTCATATGCAGCAGTGCGGGTCTGTATGTAGTGGACCGGAAGGATCTGATAGCGGAT
>JAEEZH010000187.1 GCA_016288495.1 Lachnospiraceae bacterium | reverse complement strand
TTATCTGGAGGAGAGGAATATCACCTTCCCGGAGATAAGAGTTTATGAAGATCCGGTGTTTCTGGCAAGGGCTCTGTATTTTGCGAACCGCATAAGGATCCTCAATATAGAGTATTACGGCCACAGGTTTGATTATAAGAGACATAATTTTAACGTGACCCACGGGATCTGTTTCCTCAAGGGCACCATAATGAATCTCACCTTTGCCCGGGAAAAAGGACTGGATATCCTGTACGATAAAACCCTCGAGCGGGCCGATAAGGTATTTCTGCTTCCCACCCTTTCCTTTATGTCAAAGCACAGCAGGGAATACATGGAGCTTCTGATGGAGCTTGATGAGCTGGTGACAAAGGACGGAAGGACGCTGGCAGTGATGGAATACATAGATTTTCTTTCCGCAAGACCTGATCTGTTTCTGGCGTTTTACAAACAGAAATATGGAGAAGACTTTACTTATTGATAGACAGAGTATTAATTGAGAAAGGCAGGATCTTCCGTTATGCAAACTCCCCGTATCACCATAGTGACTCCGGTGTATAAAACCGGCTTGGATCTTCTTGAAAAGGCTTTTTGCTGCCTTAAGGATCAGACCTTGGGCTTTGATAAGATAAGGTGGATCGTGATCATTCATAATTCGGGGACCGATTATTATAATGCTGTTTGCAAGCTTTTTGAAAAAGCTGAAAATGTGACTGTGAAGGCGCTTGACGATGGAAAGCACGGTCCCTCCACCCCGAGGAATCTGGGAATAGAGATGGCTGATACCGAGTATGTAGGTTTTTTGGATTCGGATGATACCTTTGAGCCGGAATGTCTGGAGGAGGCTGTCGCGGCTGCTGACAGGCGGGGTTCCGATATCACCGTGTTCCGCAGGAGGTTTTCTCTTGAATCGAATAAACTGAGCAGAGTGACGGAGGTAGTACTCTGGAACCAGTTCCGTGATGAGATCCTTATAGACCGGGATCACTGGGAAGAAGATAAAATGTTTGTCGGTGTCTGGGGGATGGTGACCTCCAGGATCTACAGAAGGGAAATGCTGGAAAAGAATCACGTCCGCTTTGAAGAAGACGTGCCCTTCGGTGAGGATTTCCTGTTCAACATCGAAGCCTATCATCATGCGGAGAAAATACTGTATCTTCCCAGACTCATAGGCTATCATTATTATATCAACGGCACATCTTTAGTCCAAAGTCAGGCCAAGACGGCGGATGTTATTCTGGATTACGCCAGAGGTTTTCATAAGCTTTTCAGCAAAGGCATTGAATATGGGATGAATATGAATCCCACCATTTCAAGGCTTTGTTCCACTCTGTCCAGGTTCATCCTGAAATGTCCGGATATGACGGAGGAAAAAAGAACACAGATCCGTGATCTTTTGGGGGGCTTCATAGAGAATACCACCAGGATGCTCCCGAATAAAATATATCACGAAGCGGCTGCCCGTGAAGCCTATGAGCTCCCCAGAAAGGTGATCCTGTATACCGGGAGTCTGTCAGATATTGACAGGAATGATATTCTATACGCCCAGGATTTTTATTTTACGGATGATGATCCCACAAAAGTGGTATTGAGGGATATCTTGGCTAATAACGCATCTACCGATGCGGGGCTTTATTATCATTTTGCCGACATACTGACCGTGAGTGAATTCAGACAGAGGCTGCCGATAACAGGCTATGACGATTATAGGACGACCATAAGGCTGACCACCGAGATCGGAGAAGAAAACGTCATATCCAATTCGGATACGGTTGTCTATGTGGCGGAAGCGGACGCCTTCGGGAATATCCGGCGCTTCCCCTGTTCCAAGGCTCATATGCGGCCATATGTTGAAGCTTATTATGCCCTGATGAATAACGAAAAGACGCTGTTCTTTTCGGGTATGTTCAACCCCGGAATTGTGAATAATGATAATACCCTAAACGTGTCCGCTTTCGGCCTGCTAATAGGCCATATGATGAACAACAGGCACCCGAAGACCCTGAATACACAGTTTCTTCTCAGAAATCTTGAAAACCTGGGGAACAAAAATCTGGTGCTTTACTGTCAGCTGATCTTTGCCCTTCAGAATAAAAGCTTTACAAGGATCATTGCTGCCAATACCAGGAACATATACGATACCTTTTGCATGCTTGAAAAACATCATGCCGTTATCTGCGATGATATCGAAAAGGGTTCGATCAGCGGTATGGATCTTATCGGCCTGGAGCCTGAATTTGTGGAAGTACTCAAAAGGATTATCAGGCCGAATAAGGAAAGGGCCGATGAACTCAGGGGAATATTCTCACAGGGCTTTGACGAGCCTGTGGCAAAAAAGATTTGGCCCTGGCTTAAGAATACAGTGGCAAAGGGCTATGGCTCTTTCCGGATATATACAGATAACTTAAGGAGATTCATGGGTAATCTGTCCAATATAGAGCCCGGGATCTTTTGTTCAGAAGTCTTTATTGCCGGGAGGTGGAAAAAGGACCTGTTTAAGATGGATATATCAACCTCCTATTATGAATTTATTCCTTTTTCGGAGGGCATGGAAGATGACTGTATCCTGAGTATGAGGGAACTGGAGGTTTACAAAGAATACCGTCTTGTTGTCACCACCGAAACCGGGTTATACAGATATAAGCTGGATGATGTGATAAGGGTTGAGGGAATGGATGACGGCGTGGCGGTAATATCTTATGCCTATGATGTGAAAAACAGCTTTTACATAGGCGATCTGTATTTCACGGAAAAGCAGATCTATGCCGCTGTATGTGTTCTTCGTGAAGAAAAAGGCCTTCTCATAGAGGATTATTCCTTCCATCCCGACAGCGAAGACGGATCGATATATCTGTATCTGGAACTTCGCGGTGACGGTGAGATACCGGAAGGGGAACTTGAAAACTGTGAAAAGACCGTTTCCCGGACTCTTCTTGACGGGATAGAGGAAGCAGAGGACGGAACGGATATTAATGTACATATCATACTTAACGAGCCGGAAACATCGCAGCTCAACTCTGAGATGGTGGCATACAGGAATCAGCTGTCATACAATCAGATGCTGCCCATGAGACTTTGCTGATCAAATGAAAAAATATAATGGAAAAGGTGTTTTTGAAAGGAGAGAGAAGTGAGTTATTTCAGTATTCTCATACCTGCTTATAATCAGGTAGGAAAGATGGACAGGTGCATAGAGTCTGTCCTTAACCAGACCTTCGGGGATTATGAGGTGATCATGGTCGATGACGGTTCAAAAGATGATACCCTGAACATGCTTAAGGGTTTTGAGGCAAAGGATCCCAGATTCCATGCATATCATTATGATGAGAACGGTTCCCTTATCAAGGCCAGATACACGGGAATGCAGCATGCAAAGGGTGAAGTCGTGGTATTTCTTGACAGTGACGATTATCTGTCGGAAAATGCGCTGGAAAAGCTTCATGACAGGTTTACATCCACTGATGCGGATATAGTAAGATTCGGTTTCGTTTTTGAGCCGGAAGGGCGTAATATCCTGCCCATAGAGACCGATGATGTGCTTCAGTCGATCTATGACGGTAAGCTGGCTCCCGCGATCTGGCGTAATGCATACAGAAGACGTGTTACGGATAAGGCGGTGGAGAGCATTTCTCCCTTCTACTGCAATATGGGTGAGGATACCTTCTTTTCACATGTCTTTTTCACCTTTGCCGAAGGAGTGGACTCCATCGATGATGTCTTGTACCACTATGAGACCGAGACAGGAATGAGTGCCAGCGAGGCTGAGAATACGGTGAATCTTCCCAAATTCCGCAAATCCATCAAGGATGTGACGGTTTCTGCTGAGCATACTATTGAATTTATCGCAAAGTACGCGCCTCAGCGTAATGATGAGGTAAAGAAGGCCGGTATGAATATGTGGGTCAGCGTCTTTGTTCAGTTTGTGGCCAATGAAACAGATTACAGGAATTTCATCGAATATATCATTGAGGTTAAGAACATGGGACTGGATGAACTGTATGATCATCTTTGCAATGTTACCCTGAAAAAGAAGATCCTTTATGATGAGGGTTATCTGAAGATCCCTAAGTAAGCCTGAAGATTTTTGAAAGGAGACTGTATATGAGTAACCCCAAGTTCAGTATTCTGATCCCCGTGTATAATCAGCTGGGGAAAATGGATGAATGTGTTGGATCCATCAGGAAGCAGACCTTTGATGATTACGAGGTCATCTTTGTGGATGACGGTTCCGATGACGGTTCGGCGGAAATGTTAAAGGCGTTTGCGGCCAAAGACGAACGTTACAGGATAGTGACCCATGAGATCAACCGCTCCCTTCTGTGTGCCCGGTTCACCGGCATGAAAAACGCTGAAGGTGAGAGGGTGATCTTTCTTGACAGTGATGATTATCTGGAACCCGGGCTTTTGTCCGGGGTGTCGGAGTTTGCCAAAGAGCATGATACGGATGTGATCCGCTACGGTTATATAATAGAGCCAAAAAAGATTGAAGTGCTCCCGCCACAGGATATTGAACCCTTTACGGCTTTTGCAAAGTGCACGTTTCCTACAGCCATAATGAGCGGCTGCTTTAAGCGGTCCGTGATCAAAAAAGCTGTGGAGCTGATCGATCCTCCTTATGTCAATTCTTCGGAGGATACTCTTATGTCGGCTGTCCTTCTTTCCCTTTGTGAGACCTATTCGAATATGGATAAGGCATATTACCATTACATGATGGTAGGCGGGATGTCAAGGGAGACGAATACTCTGAATTTCGACAAGCTTAATAGGACTCTGGAGAGCATACGCAGCTGCAGCGAATGCGTGACTGCTTACATTGACAGGTATCAGCCGGATAAAAAAGAACTTATATACACAGCCATCACAAATATCTACAAGTTTGAAATGGCCCATTATATCCTGAATACATCGGATGAAAAACAGGCCATAGACTATCTTAACACCATCAAGGATGAGAGATTTCCGGGAGCTTATGAATATGCATGCAGAGTTGTATTGACCGAGTTCTTCAAAAGAAAACTTACCGATTATGAGGGCAACACACGTCAGTTCTATGGTTTCTGATTTTTAGTAGAGAGGTAAAGAGTATGGGCAGAAAATATGATGTGTCTGTTGTTATACCGGTTCATAACACGGATATGAGGCTTTTGAAAAACTGTTTTGAATCGGTTAAAAAACAAAGCTGCGGTTTTGAACGCATAGAGATGATCGTGGTGCTCCACAATAATGAGGAGTCCCTGGATAATGAGGTGAAGGAAATCCTGGGAGGGTATGATAATGTCATCATCGAAGTCCTTAAGAATGATGTTCATTCGCCCTCAAGTCCCAGGAACAGGGGCATTGATCTGGCCACGGGAGAATATATCGGTTTTCTGGATGCCGATGATATGTATACGGTAAAATGTCTTGCAATGGCGATGAGATATATGAAGGAAACCGATTCGGATATATGTCATTTCCGCAGGATGGTGGAGCTTGAGAAGGAAAGCGGCATCATTCTCAATGAGCTGGTGCTCTGGGATCAGACAAGGGAAACCATAGTGGTCAGCCGTGATAACTGGGAGGGTGACAAGCTTTTTGTGGGGCAGTGGGGGATGTGTACCTCTAAGCTGTACCTGAGGAAGTTCCTGGTTGATAACAATATTCGCTTTTCGGATGATGTGAGATTTGCGGAGGATTTTGACTTTTCCATTGAGGCCTACGGACGGGCAAGACGGGTAGTTCTTGCTCCCCAGCTCATCGGCTATGTATATGAGATCAATTCAAAATCCCTGGTCCAGACCACACACGTGAACGACCAGGTGGTGATAGATTATGCCATGGGCTTTAAAAAGATCTTTGACAAAGGTGACAGATTCGGGTTGTATATGAACGATTCCGTAGCCATGCTGGTTCTTTACGAAGCTGTACTTTTGTTCAACACCAAGGATTTAAAGGACGAGACCAGAGCAAAGGTAAAGGAGATCCTGGAGCCTTATATCAGAAAGATCAAACCTATCCCGCCCTCAAAGGTTTATCCCGACGGAAGATGCGAGCGTATGAACACATATCCTTACATGTTCATACTGGGTGAGCCGGTAGCGGGAAAACATCTTATCATGAACGCCAGTGATGCCTTCAGGCCAGTGACCGTGGTGGATTATCAGAGTCACATCTTAAGTAAGCTCCTCAAGCTGGGAGACAGCACCGATTACGGAAAAAGGTACGGTTTTTCCTCAATTTATACCCTGGAGGATTACAGGGATACTCTTCCGGTGACAGGATATGATGACTATCAGCCTATGATAAATCTTACCATTCACCTGGGGGAAAAAGGTATATTCACAGACAGGCCCATCACCCGGTATGTCCTGGCCCATGGAAGCCTTGGAGAGCCCCAAAGACTGCCCATGACCGATCGGGTAATGGACAGGTATGTGACAGCTTACAGCGAACTCATCGGGAACGGAAGATATTTTCCAATGTATGAAAGCATGCCCTATAAGTCCTCAGGCAAATCCATGGATAACAAATACACCAATACCATCCATGGTCTGATACAGTCGGCATATATTGAAAAAAATGTGCAGGATTCAGGGAAAAGAGCTACAAGCGTAGTCCCTCCGGATATAATGTTCCCCACAGAGTTTAACAGCTTTGAATATGCAAGACTGGCTTATGCCCTGGCAGATAAGACTTTGAAAACCGTTTATGCTCCCAATGCGTGGACTCTTTATTCGGGTATCAGGATGCTGATAAAGAATTGGAAGGATCTGTGTGAGGATGTGCGCAACGGAAAGGTGACAGGGAATAAGGATATTTCCGCCGAACTTCAGGAAAAGATCAATAACAGACTCAGCCCGCTGCCCGAAAGGGCCGATGAGCTCATCGGACTATTTGAAAAGGGTGAGTTTTCCTTCAAAAAGATCTGGCCTGAACTTGAGAAGGTTGTTGCCGACGGAAGCGGAAGTTATGCGATTTATAAGGATAAGTCAAAAAAGTATCTCGAAGGTGTAAGTTACAGTAACGGTATCCTTGCGGATGAGATCTGTATTTACGGAGCTGCCGTTCCGGATGAGGATGTGTTCAGACTTGATCTGTCAAACGGTTTTTATGAGTTTATGAAAGAGGACGGGACCACGGTTTTCACTTTTGAACTGGAAACCGGCACCAGGTACAGACTGATAGTATCCACGGATAACGGTTTATACAGGTATAAGAGCAATATCATCAT